>JAVBTU010000363.1:0-2835 GCA_031556015.1 Thermoguttaceae bacterium | reverse complement strand
GTTCGATTTCATGTACCACTTCCCCGGATTCACGACGCGATTCGAAGGCCGTGACGCCTACCGGAACTGGTTCAAGGGTTACTCGAACGTGCTTCATTCCGCCGACAACCTGCGGGTTTACAAAGCGGAGGGTGGCATCATCGTCCTGGAATACGAGGTCCACGGAATCGTCCCCGCGACGGGCAAGGCATACGACAACCGATTTTGTTCCATCGTTACGATTAAAAACCGCAAAATCGTTTACTGGCGTGACTACATGGATTCGCTCGCGGCGATGTCGGCTTTTTCGTGAAGCAACCCCGAACGACTGAAAGGCTCCCGGCTTATGAATGATGAAATGAAAACGGCGATCTCCAATCTTCGGCGTCCGGAAGATATCATGAAATTTTTCGATGATTTCTTTGATTACGGATGCATCGACGTGGATGGCGTCAGGCATGTCGATAGCCTTGGAGGGAGCGATTTCCGCACGAAGTACCGAACTCTCGGACTTGAGGACACGTTGAAACACCGAATCGGCGCGTGTATCGAGCAGACGAACGCGACGAAGTATTTGCTTGATTTGATGAGAATTGACAACAGGGTGTTTTGTACCAGGGGCTACAACGAGGAGCATCGGGTTCCGGATGATCTTTACCTGGTTCATTGTTTTACGTTGGCGTATTTTGACGGCAAGGTAATGAATATCGAGCATTCCGACAGCGAGATGCGAGGCATTTACGTTTACGGCACGGCGGAAGAAGCGATTCGTGAAACGCATCAACTTTTCAGCGACAAATTCATCCGGCATGACGCGAGCGAAACGACGCTGCATGAATACAAGGGATTGATTCCCGGCGGACTTTCTTTTTGGGAATTCAATCAGCACATGAACGCGATTGTCGCCGCATCCGAAATATCTCGACACGAAGTGCCTGCTCGCAGTGTGGCGGGTATGAGCGGAAACCCGGATTACAATTCTGTCGAAGGGCTTGCCGGAGAATGAAAAGGAGATTCAACATGGATTTTACCACGATCAAAAAGAATATGGAACGAAATCTATTCGCCGTTTCCTGTTTCGAGACGGTCGGAGAGGCGAATGATTACCTTGTCGAAAAGATCAAGAGTGAGATCGTCGGCTTCGGCGGGTCCGTGACCTTACAGGAAATGGGGCTGTACGAGCGGCTCGAACAAAACAATACGATGCTGTGGCATTGGGTTGATCCCGAATTCCGGCAGCGACAGTTGGACTGCACCGTCTACATTACCTCGGCGAACGGCGTGGCGGAAACAGGTGAACTGGTCAACATCGACGGAACGGGAAATCGCGTGGCCTGTTCCATGTTCGGGCCGAAGAAACTTTACTTCATCGTCGGCTCGAACAAAATATGCCCCGACCTTCCCTCGGCAATGGAACGGGCGCAAAAAATCGCCGGGCCTCTCAACGCCAAACGGGTCAACTCGGCCACGCCCTGCGTCAAGACCGGTCGCTGCCACGATTGCAACAGTCCGGCCCGCATTTGCCGGGGCATGGTCATTCACCTGCGACCGATGCTTTGGGCCGAACATACCGAAGTGGTACTCGTCAACGAAAAACTCGGATATTGAACTGAAATGAACGCTGTGGCTACCGAGGTTGTTTTTTCCACAAAAATAAGGTTTTTGTAAGTGACCGAAGTTATTTGACGAACACAACTGGTAAAAAAGATGTGTGGTACACCCCACGTTTACGCTTGGGGCTGGTGTGTTTTTACAAACGTGTTCGCGTTGAGCCGTCCCCGGGGCTTTTCAAAGCTCGTTCGCGGAATCTTCGCCGGACTCGGAGGAGTGGTCGGATTCCAGCTCTTCTTCGGCCCGGCGGACGAAAGGCATCGCCCACTCTTTGTCCTCGTAGAGAACGATAATTCCGTTGCGAATCTCGTCGGCGCGGTCCGGGTGGGACCAGTCGATTTCCGCGGCTTCGTCGAGCCATTTGCGCAGAAGTTCCTTTTGTTCTTCCACGGAGATCGCCGATTGACGCCGGATGGCGTTGAGACGCCGACGAACAATTTCCAAACATAAATCATTGCGGCTCTCCGACCGGGGACGTCCTTCGGTGATGTAATCGGGATTGATACGCGGCTTGGCTTTTTCGGGTTTCGGTTTTCCTCCCGACTCTTCTCCGGCTGCTTGCGTCTCGCTTTCCGTCTCTTCCGTCGACGGTTCCGTTTCTTCCCGGAGTAATTCGATATTGGATCCGTAGAGGTCGAGAATGGCCTGGAATCTGGCCGCGGCTTTTTCCGGTTGAACACGCGACAGCGCGAATGCTTCCAGGCACATTCGCTCGAGCGGTTGCAAGTCCCGGACATCCTGGAGCCGGTTGACTCGTGAATCGAATTCCCGTTGCAATTTATCGAGTTTGATTTCTTCGAGATAACGGTACATCTGTTCCCGGCGCGGGTCGTTCGGGTAAAGCGCAAGAAACAGTTCGATGTTCCTTTCCGCCCGAAGAATTTTGGAGATGCTCGGGATCCCGGATTCGTCCGGATGATCCGGGTCGGTCGTCCGCGTGATCCGTTCGTAAAGCGTGTCCGCCGGAACCGGTTGGAGCAGGTAGTAGATGAAAAAGCCGATCAACAACAAACAAATCGACAGGAAAACGGTTTGAAGGGAAACCGCTTTCGGAGCGGGCTGTTCGTCGTATTTCGAAAGGTCGCCGAGTTCTTCTTCCGAAACGGGAATAAATCGCGAGCGTTTTTTCTCCCCGGGCTCCGGCTCCTTGATCACGTCGAGCAGGTTCTCCGGTCGCGCCGACGACCCGTGCGACGCCAAATCGACGTAAGACCGCGGTTGTTCCGCCGCTTCCGCGGTTTTGGG
>JAVBTU010000364.1:0-5109 GCA_031556015.1 Thermoguttaceae bacterium | reverse complement strand
TTTCGCACAATGCCAATTTGGGTAGTTTATTTATGCGCGCGTCCTTAGGCGGCGAGTCGCGGTTCTCAAGAGGACCGGATATCATTCCTGGTTGACGACAAACGAAGCCGGTCCGAATCCCTTGGCGGGGTACGTGAATCGGTTTCCCGTAACGGCGATCGCTTCGCCCGCCGGTTCGCCGCGCAGGTTGACCGGCTCGACCGATCGGACCGACATCGTCGCGGGGAACGTGACCGTGCAAGGTCCGTCCTCGCCGAGCATCTCCCAAAGCCGTAGGACCAGTTTTTCGTGCAGCAGGTCGGTTCCGAAACAGGTCACGACGGTCCCTTTCTTGGAAACGGTTATTCCACTTTGCTCCGCAGGAAGCGAGCCGCCCGGCCCCTCCGTCGTCGCGGCAACCATCGGACCGCGTGCTTCCAGCGACGGGAGATTCAGCGATTCCCCGCGATCGTCCGCAACGGTCCAGAGCCGTACCCGCGACGACCAACTTCCCGTGTACCAGTATCGGAAATTCGTGTTCCATTGGTTATTGTAGAGATTTAGGAAAACGGTCGGTTTTTTCGGTACGAAATCGAGCGAAAACTTCCAGATTCCCGGTTCGTCCAAGCTGACCATTTCGTGGTCGAGCGGACAAAGGGCGATCCCGGCCCCGTCCGGTTCGGTGATCATCACCCCCATCGCGGCGCTGAAATAATGCTTGTTCGACCCTTTCAGGAAATCTTTCGCCGGATCGACGTATCCGAGCGGTCGGGCGACACGGAATTTCGGATCGGAAATCTTGAACGGCAGGCAGAGCCAATCAGCCTCCGGCCAATTGTCTTTCGGTTTGTCCAGGATCGTCAGTGACAAATCGACGTAGGGGCTGTTTTTGTACAACACGACTTCCAGCACGTTGGCGACGAGCCGGTTTTCGGGATCGCCCGGAAATTCGATTCGGGCCGTTTGCTTGGCGTCGGTCGTCGTGATGCGCATCGTGCCGCCTTTGGCGCAAACCGCGCGGTACGGGACATCGCCGGGTATGCCCGGTTTCGACATGCCCGAATGCAGCGTCTCGCCCCAACGACCTTGTTGGTAATCGAGACAATATTTTTCCGTCGTTTCCTTGTCGAAACGTTCGTTCAGGTATTGACCCAACCGGTATTCGCCGTTCGGATCGGCCCAATCGCGACCGGTCCGTTTGTCGAGGAACGAAACGATGCCGCCATTTTCCGGATTCAATCGGATGCGGTAAAATTCGTTCTCGATGGCGTCCGTGGCGACGGTTCGCGGAACCGGCTCTTCCTTCGGAAGCGGTACGAGTTTGTAGCCGGACGGCGGTACGTTCTCGGCGTAGACGGTTTTCCCGTCGACCTCGACCCAACCGGAACGAACCCACGGCAAGGGATTGTAGACCACGACCGAAGGCTCCGAATGTTTCACGGCCTCGGCGAGCGCACGCATGTCGTCCGTTTCAATTTTCTTTTCGATCGATTCGGCTTTACGGACATAGTCGGTTTTATCCTCCCAGGAACTTTCCATTTTCGCATACGTTCCAGCGGGCTTGGCATGGAACGCGTCCCCGTATTCGCGCGGACACGCTGCGACGCCCCAAGTGTGTTCGCCGTAAAGCAGGTAGTTTTCCCAAGCGATCGCGATTTCGTCCGCGACGTCGGGAATCTGAGGCAATCCCCAGGCGAGCCGCAGTTGCGTGTTGAGCATTTCCGTCGCGGGAATCGCCGTGCCGAGACGCCGCAGACTTTGCATGCCCCGCGGATCGCACATGTAACCGTGAACCCAGGTGTCCGGCGTCTCGCCGCGAACGACCGGGATTTCCTTGCCTTCGTTTGTCGTTTCGGCGAGAATCGCGTCCACGAAATCTTCCATCGTTCCCATGCGGACCTTGACGTTCGGCATGATTCGCTTGGCTTCGTTGAAGACGACTTTCAATCCTTCAGCCGACGGCGGGCCCGCGTTGTCCGAGGTTACGATAATCGCGATCCAGGTTTTGTACGGCCAATCCTTGGGCGGCATGAAGTTTTTACCGACGGCGTGCTCGTTCTTTCCACCCCAGGGACAAAACGCGGTCGTGGTCCCGTAGAGGCTCGAATAGATGCACAAAACCCGGGATCCGTCGGGGCCTTCCCACCAAAACATTCGCGGGAGGTCGTGAACGTAACCGGACGGCCAATTACAGCCGATGTGCATGAACTTGACACCACCATTGGCAAGAACCGTCGCCAGTCCGTTCGTTTGCGAGGGAACGTCGGTCGTTTTCGCCCCCCTCGCCAAGGGGAGACCGTATTGTTGCGAAAACGCGTCGGAAAAGACGAATCCCCGCGCGATTCCTTCCGGCGTGAGCGCTTCCGCTTCGATCGTGAACGGCAACGCGTGCGAAACCAAACGACCGGTTTTGACCGCTTCGTCGAGTCGCTTTTTACGGGCGTCCGTTTGTCCGTCCCAATCTTCGAGGACTTTCCGGACGACCCAGCCGGGCGAAACCCAGATAAACCGCTGCTCTTCCGGGAGGGATTTTGAAACGTCCATCACGTCGAGCGCCCGATCGATCATTTCTTCCCGATAATAAGGGAGAAGCTCCTTGATCAGGTGCGTGTAGCCGAGATCGAAATGCGTTTTGCAGATCACGATCACTTCTTCGACATTTTCATTCGACCAGCTCTTACGGTGTTCGGCAATCAACCGATCGGCGTCGGCGACGGGCTCCGTTTCCAACGGTTCGGTACAGGTCAGAACGACCGCGTCGTAAACGAGCCAACTCCCTTTGATTGTCGTAATCGCGATTTCGTTGTTCCCTTTCTTCAGCAGCGAAGCCGGAAAGGAGAACGAGGCGGACGACGGCTTGCAGCGGTCGGAATCCCCTGCGAACCCGGCATCCGCTCCGGCGGGGACGGTTTTGCGCAGTTCGGCATCGTCGGGTTCCGGTTGTTGTCCGTTCACCGCAATCTCGACCACGGGCGGAGTGCGATCATGCGAATCGGCCAGGTCGAGCGTCAAGGTGCAGACGCCGTTTGGTACGACGTCTTTCAAGCCGAAAAGAATCGTATTGGTATGTTTCCCGCTTCCCCCCCAAGCGTCGGCGGGGCCCGGTTGGATGAACATCCAATCGATCGCCGGGTCTGACTTTCCGATCACGAAAAAAGAATCGTCGTCGAAATAATGATGTCCGACGTCGGCCAGGCAAAACCCCGCGGCGCGTTGATCCGTTTCGCCGATCCGCCAGACCGTGTTCGCCGATTCCGGCTTTTCGGCCGCGAAAACGGTTCCGCACGAAACCGTCCAGAAGCCGAGAATCAAAAAAGATGGGATCCAACGAAAAATACCGTTCATTCGCATTTCAGACTCCTTGGTGCAATCAGGGAAAACGACCGCGATACACGACAAAAGCGTCTCGCCGACGTTCGGATTCTACCGTGCCGTCTTACGGAATTCAAGACACGAAACGGCTTGAGCGGACTCTTTCCCTCGCCGAACCCACGAAGACGCCCCAAGAAGTCCGGACGCTCACTCTTCCGTTTCCGCCGGTTCGATCGTCGCGGACATGGAGCCGGCGCATTCGGGAATTCCTTCGTCCGGGCCGAAGGCGTGAATCTGCTCCTGTTTCAGCTCCGCGTGTTCTTTCGTGGTCGTACAAACAACGGCGCAACCGGACTTATCGACTTTGTCGGCCAGGAGAAACCCTTTTTCGGGCGGATAGCCGAACAGAAACCGAAGCATGGCGATCACGTACTCGTAAGAGTGTTCGTCGTCGTTCCAGAGGATCACGTGATACGGCGGTTGCCGTTTATTTCGCGGATCTTCCTCTTCACGCTGTTTGTGCTTTCGCTTTTGTTGGGGGAGAACTTCGATCGTTTCCATGGGTGTGCCCGGGGACTGCTGGTGGATTTGTTTTGATGTTTCCCGTGAACGGCGTGTCTCCCTTCGAATCAGAGCCGCGCACGAAGTAAGCGGTATTGTGGTTTACTCAATGCAAAAACTACGATACAGTCGACTCGAACACCGCTTACTACGTGCGCGGCTCTGATTCGAAAGAGGGCAGTTTCAATTAATCTATCAACAGCCTTTGCGGTATTAAAAAAGATTGAACAATGTGTTTTCGACGTATTTTTGGGGGTCGGCGCCGAGGTGTCGGAAGCCTTTTTCGGTGAGGCGCCGTCCCCGCGGGGTTCGGATCACCAGCTCGCTGCGGAGCAAAAACGGCTCCACTTCGTCCGTGAGTGTATCGGGAGCGACGTTCATCGTGTGAGCGACCGACTCGACGCCGACAGGGCCCCCTTGGAAAACCCGGAGAATCGTTTCAAGGTACTTCATGTCCTGCGGATCGAGGCCGAGCTCGTCGATTCCCTGCATTTTCAGAGCGTCTCTGGCGATGGAAAGCGAAATCGTGCCGTCCGCTCTCGCGTCGGTGTAATCGCGGACCCAACGAAGCCGGTTGTTCGCCAAGCGCGGAGTTCCCCGACTGCGGGACGCGATTTCCAGAGCCGCTTCGTTGTCGATTTTGACGTTCAATTTCCCGGCGTTGCGGCGAATGATTTCAGAAAGTTCGTCGACGGTGTAGAAGTCGAGATGTTCCCGCATCTGGAACCGATCCCTTAGCGGCGCGGAAATCAGACCGGTCCGCGTCGTCGCGCCGATGAGCGTGAACGGTTTCAACTGGATATTCAGCGTTCTCGCGTTGACCCCTTCTCCGAGCGTCAGGTCGATCCGGAAGTCTTCCATGGCCGGATAAAGAAACTCCTCGACCGATTTTTGCATCCGGTGAATTTCGTCGATAAAGAGGACCGACCCTTCTTCCGCATTGGTCAGGTACGGGACGACATCCTTGGGCGCCTTGAGCGTCGCGCCGTTTCCGATCTGCATACTCACGCCCAAATCCCGGGGAATGCAGGTCGCGAACGTCGTTTTTCCCAGCCCGGGCGGTCCGTCGAACAGGATATGGCCGAGCGGCTCCCCCCGTTTACGGGCGGCGTGGACGGCGATTTCGATTCGGGCGTAAACCTCCCGTTGACCGACCATCTCGAACATCCGCTGCGGTCGGAGGAGTTTATCCTCTTCCGAGCCGGTTTCCGGTTTCAACGGCGGAATCTCCGTTTCGTCCGGCGCGGGTTCCTGCTG
>JAVBTU010000544.1:0-12660 GCA_031556015.1 Thermoguttaceae bacterium | reverse complement strand
CGAACGGAGCGAGACATCGCCTCGGCAAGAGAATTGGCTCCCCTCGCTCCTTCGATGAACGACCTTCTCCATCGCAACATCTCTTCGACGATCCGGGCCGCGGGCCGGCTGAACGATCCCGCGGAAAGAATCAATGCGTTGGCCATGATCGTCAATGCACAGATTTCACAAAATGTCGGCACGAACCTTGACGAAGCGCTCTACGTGCTGGGAAACACCGCGGAAACCCGCTCGGTTCGTATGAGTTTGGCGGCCCCGCTCGCCTTTTACTACGTCCAGGTCGGGAACCGCGACAAAGCGTCGGCGATCGTCGGGAATTACCTCACATTGCTCCGGGAAACTTCGTTCAATCCCGAAATCGAAGAGCAAAAAAATACGTTGATCCAAATCCTGGACGCCTGTGTCCTGCTCAATTTGGATCGGGAAATGGACGCCGCGCTGTCGAATCTGTCCCATGTCGCCAATTCCTTGAGAGTCGAAAAACGCAAGGATTCCCTGTTGACGTTCATCGCCGAACAACAAATCCGTTTTCAAAAATACTCGGACGCGTTCGCGACGCTTTCGACCGTTACCCAGCCGGATGTCTTGGCGAAATGTTATCGAAAGCTGATTGAAAGTCGCGCTCAAATTTTCCCCGTCGCTCCCGGAGAAGGAACGGCGGAATCCCGTTCCTTTTCCATCCCGACGAAAATCCGGCATCCGGAGCTGGTTGCGCAAACGGTGGAACGGGTCTTTATCAACGTTGCACGACTCAAGGATCCCAAGACGCAGCAGGAAGTTCTCGACCGCTTATTCGAATCGGATATGATGGTGAACATCAACCTACACGACTTGATTCGCAGCGTCCTGGTCGATACTCGCTCCCTGGACGCGTCCCTGAAGACGCAGTCGCTTTCGATCGTGGACAATCCCCGCTCGGAAACGATTCGTCTGGCGATGGGAATGCCCTTATTGGTTCCCGAACCGGGAGCGGCGACCGCGAACGGGGAAACCGACTTGCAGTTGCTGGATCGGGCAAGCCAGGTTCTCGGTGTTCAACCACTTTCGAAAAATCGGATGTACCTCGAAGATATCCGAATCCTGATGAACACGGCGACGGAACTGCTTAATTGGGGTAAAAGAAAAGACGCGATTCCGTTGCTCAACCGCGCGGCAACGAGAATCCGTGGCTTGGACGTCGAAAAAAATCAGGGCGTTTCCCGACCGGCGCTTGCCGCTTTGCTGATCGGAGCGGGAGAAATCGAATCGGCCCAGTCTCTGCTGAATGAAGAATTCGAGATCGTGAAATTCTCCCAGAGAACGCCGCAAACTGATACCGAGCTTGGCCGAATCGCGGAAATCCAACTTCGGGCCAGGCTGCTCGACGATTCGTATCGAACGCTCCGCGAAATCCTGCCCGGCTCGACAAAGACCGATCTGCTCCGATCGCTGGCCCGGGAACAAATCAAAGTCGGTCGCTTCGAGGAAGCCCAGAAAACCGTCGCGGAAATGCCGGCGGATCCCGTCAAGACGAATCTCCGACACCTCCTTGACGACGCGGTTTCCCGTTTGCGGAAAAAGCTGAGTGAAAACGTCTATGCTTATCCCCCCCTGGAGGAGATTCTCAAATCCGATTTACCCGACAAGCAGCATCGCCTGTTCGACCTGGTCGCAACGCTTGTGCGCGAAGGGCTGTTCATCGATGCCCGCGAAACGGCCCGACAAATCAGCGATCTGCCGACGAGAAACCGCGCTCTGGACCTGATCGTCCAGGAAACCGTTGCGCTGATTCGCCCTTACTACTCCAAGATCGCCTTTCACCAGCAGGTCCGCAAGAACATGATTTCGTTCGGATTCCAAACGGCGAAGGAAATTACGGTTCCCGAAGACCGGCTCGTCGCGATGGAGCGGGTTTATTCCCTCACGGACGCGTCCCTTTATCCGAACGAAAAATCCGACGAGTGGGATGAAATGGTTTCGCTTTGGAACGCGCTCTCCGATTCCACGGATACGGTCGTGAAGATCGATCTCGCGGTCCGACTTTACCAGGACGAGCTGAAACGACGCGCGGACGACGTGTTGACCTTGGTGAGCGGCAGTTGGTGTCTCTTGCCCGCTTCGGGGGAATCCGTTTCGGAAAACTTGAAGCAAATGCTGCTCAAAGCGGGCGAATTGACGCATAAGCTGAAATCGAGCGAGGATCGCGCGACCCGTTTCGCGCAAATCACGGCGCTCTTTGATCAATCCCGGGACGAAGCAAACGGAGAGCTGTTCCATGAAGCGGCCGTCGACGCCTGCGATTCCGCAACGTCCGCGAGTGTCAAAGCGGTCGTGCTGTTGAACTTGGCGCAATCTTCGTATCTGGCCGGGAATTCGGACGAAGCGATGAAATTGTTCGAGCAAGCCGTCGATCAGGCGGAGAATATCATGACCAAAGACAACTCCAAAAAAATCGACCGCCTGCTCGAAAAAAGGGTCAAAGACCGGACTTTATCGGACATCTGCCGCGCAGAGGCGGAGCTCGGTTTGATCCAGGAAGCCGTCGCAACCTCCGCGAAGATTAGCGAAAAATTTTTCGTCGACCGACTCGGCAAAACGATCGGATACCTCCAGCTCGGCAAGAACGAGTTCGAAAATGCCGAAGCGACGTTCAAAACGATCAAGGATTCGAACTGGAGAAATTCCTGCGTCAACGACGCGCTTTTCCGCCGCCGTTGGGGCGTGTTCGAACTGTAGCGTCGAATGCGGACAGACGCTCTTCCTGCCCGACTGTTTTATGTATCGTATTTCAAGTTGAGTTTCGGGTATCCTTTACATTCACCGGTTTCAAGGTACATTGAGTTCGTTCCATTGTTTAGCTTGATAGGCTTCGTATTCGAGAGTGTCCGTTGAAGTTAGCCCAGATTTGCGATCTATCCTACTATCTTCCCGAGACGACGTTGAACAACGAGGAATTGATTCACGAGTTCTCCGGATGGACCCGCGCGAAAGTCCTTCAAAAAATTGGAATCGAAGAACGACCGATCGCCGCGCCCGGCGAAACGGCGCTCGATATGGGGCTGATCGCCGGACAAAGACTCTTCGAGCAGGGAAAATGTCGGCCCGAGGAAATCGATTTCCTTCTTTTTTGCACGCAGTCGCCCGACTATTTTCTGCCGACCTCCGCGTGTGTTTTGCAGGATAAGCTCGGGTTGCCGCAAACCTGCGGCGCTCTCGACTTCAACCTCGGTTGCAGCGGATACGTTTACGGACTCGCCCTGTGCAAAGGCTTGATTGAAGCCGGGATGTGTCGAAACGTTCTTTTCATCACTTCGGAGACTTACTCGAAATACATCAACAAGCAGGACCGGGTCAACCGTCCGCTTTTCGGCGACGGGGCGAGCGCGACGCTGGTTCGGGCCGTCGAATCGGATTCTCCCGATCCGTTGATCGGGCCTTTCGTGTTCGGAACCGACGGAAGCGGCGCCGGTCTTCTGATCGTCCCCGCCGGTGGACATCGCTTGCCGCATAGCGACGAAACCGCGAGGGAAAAACTCGACGAACAGGGAAGTCTTCGTTCTCTCGACCAGCTCTATATGCACGGATCGAGAATCTTTTCTTTCGCGTTGGAAAACGTCCCGACTCTGGTCGAGGAACTCCTTTCCCGAAGCGGAAAGACTCGGGAACAGATCGACTGTTTCGTCTTTCACCAGGCGAACCGATTCATGTTGGAGCGACTACGTCAACAATGCGACTTGGATTCGGACCGATATTTCAACGATGTCCGCTCCCGGGGCAACACGGTTTCCAGCAGTATTCCGATCGCGATGATCGACGCGCAAAAGGCCGGAATGCTTCAACCGGGTCATTCGGTGATGTTGGTCGGTTTCGGCGTCGGGCTCTCTTGGTCGGCGGCTCTGGTGAGGATGCCGGAATGAGTGGACCTCACTCGTTCGAATGGCAAATCTCTTCAAAAACGGAGCGACACTGCGGAGCTGCCGCGCTTTGCATGGTGTTTCGCGATTTCGGGCTGGAGATTTCTCAAAAGAGGATATGGGACGATATCAACACGCCCGTCTCGCAGGCCAGGCCGAACGAGTTCCGGATTGAAACCTACCGCTTGGCTTCCTATGCCCGAAAACTCGGGATCCACGCGCTCATCGGACGGCTTCGGGAACCGTTCACGTTTTTTAAGGAGATTCAGCGGGAGCCGGGATATCGTTTCATTTTGAATCACCGCGTTCGTTCGGATTCGCCGTTGGGGCATTTCACGGTTTTCGTCGCAATGAACGCCGATGAGGATGTGATTGAGATTCACGATCCGCAGATGGGGCCGAATCGGATCGTACCCAGGGCGGAGTTGGAGGAACTCTGGAAACCGTTTGGACAAAACTGCGAAATCGCCGGCAACGTCGGCATTCTTTTTTTTCGGGAGGACACGAACCGCCGGTCCGCCCCGATTCATTGGTCCACGATTTTCGTCAATGAAATACCTTTGCACTGAGCCGGGGACGGAGGCGGTACCCCGCCGTAGTCCCCGGGCAATTCTTCCACTATCGCGGCTTCATTTCCACGCCGTACTCGAATCCCCCGTCGCCGTTCGGCAGCAGCTTCCGCAGTTCGATCTCCACCGGCGTCGTTTTTTACGACGGGTGCGTTAAGAAAAAACGACGGGGGCGGGCCGTTTCGAGATAACTTTGCGTCGGCCACATCGGCCACTTGGGATACGGGATGTATTTTTCATACAGGATTTGATCGGTCGGAATTCCTCCCATCTTCCATTGCCCCGCCTCGTTGGTCGTTGCTTTTAAAAAACCGAGGGCAACGATCGACGGCGGTATCGATTGATTTTGGAACGACACCGAATAAACGACCGTCAATTCGACTTCGGCCCCCACGATGGGGTTGCCGTCGGTGTCCTGGACGACACCGCCGATCGTTTCGGTCGACGAGGTGCGAATCTGAAGCTTCGCGGTCAGGCTGTTCTCATCGAAAAAACTGTCGTACGGCGCGTAGCCCGGCGTGGTCGTTTGAATCCTGTAAGCATAGAGCTTTTCCTGTTTCGGAAGCAGGATTTCGACGTTTCCGTCGGCGTCGGCCGTAAAATCGTACGAGGAAGTCGCCTGTTTTTCAAACCCGCGGAGGTCCTGGATATACGATTCCGCGTTGTCCCCTCGCGGCAAGGGATACCGGGCCAAACGGCCTTTGCCGTGCGGAATCGGATGGTTGTTCTCATCGACGAGCGTCAACAGCACAGTCGGTTTGTCCGGATCTTTCGCGGCGCCCCAGGCGTTCTTTTTCAGCTCGAAATCGAGTGTCTGTTGCTCCTCCTCTCCCCTGTACAGGGAGCGGGACTCCGGTTTGGCGTACCCCTTGGCGAGAATGTCGACATAATAGATCATGGCATCACGATCGAACGTAATCGAGTAGCGGCCGGTCCCGTCCGTCCAGTGTCGACCGTAATCCCTTTTGAGCGTTTCGTAATCGCGATACCCGGCGTTGAAATCATGCGGGATCGTCAAAAAATCCTTGATCGGCTCTGTGGTGTCGGCGTCGATCACCTTGCCGCTGACGATAAGATTCTTTTTGAGCGTGAATGTGTATTTGAAATCTTCGAACGTCGAAATGGACGCCATCTGGCTTCGATATCCCGGCTTGCGGATTTCAATTCGGAGGATTTCATCCACGACGCCGCTACTTCGGCAGTTGAATTCTCCGTTTTCATTCGTTGTTCCTGGCAGAGCATCGAACTCATGGGCTTGCCCGTACAGCGAGACTCCGCGATAATAACCGACTTGGACTTCGGCGCCCGCGATCGGCTTCCCATCAGTGTCGACGACCTGGATCGCAACTTGACGCCCGGGATAGAGTTGCACTTCGACCTCGTTCAATGAAACGACGCCGTCTTCTATCTCTTTGACGCCTTCGGTGCCGGAAAAAGGAATTTTGACTTGAGCAGGCACGAAATCCTTCGCGAGAACGAGTAGACGAATCACCGGCGTCGGCGAAAAGCACTCGAATCGTCCTTCGGTGTCGGAAGTCGTTGTTTCTCCGGAATCGGAATTACCCAACAGCGACTTGACGATCGCGTCGGGAACCGGGTTGCCTTTCGAATCAAAGATGACACCATTAACGCGAAAGACGGGTCGTTTTTCGATTTCGGCTTTACCGTCCGGCATAAACGTTCGGTCGACCTTGATCTTTAACGTACCGTCCATCGCCGACGCCAGGGTGTACTCGCCGTCTTCGCCCAAACCATAACCGGACACGACGTCACCGTGATCGACCAAATGCAGATAAATACCGTCGGCACGCGATGATGCGGTGTTGCATTGAAATCGACCGTTCGCATCGGTTCTGCAAATGTCGGGATGTCGACTCGCCATGTAGAGCTTCATCGCCGCCGAGCGGCGTTCCGTCGAGTAAATACGCACTTCCTGATCGGCAAGCGGCTTGTCGTCCTGATCGACGAATTGCCCGCTGATCGTGACGCCTTTTTCAAGGTTGAAAACCATCTTCTCGGGAATCTCAACGTAAGGCTGCACTGTGCTGCGTCGATACTGCTGAAAACCCGCCACATAACCCGGTGCCGTGACCAGGAATGCGGCATCGGACCTCGGAGAAAAATAACGGGTGTACGGTAGGGTAATGCAGCCTTCGGTGCTCGCCACAAATTCTTCGCTTTTCGGACTCGAATCCGAGGTGAGCAGGTTGAGTTTTGCACCGGAGATCGGTTTTCCAGCCGTATTGAAAACTTCGATCACGATGTTCTCGGACGGCTCCGAAACATCGACGACGTTCGAGGCGTCAACAGTGGGTGTGCCGTCTTTCGTTTTTTCTTCTCCCGGCGTCAACATCGCGGCGAGCGTAACGCCGGCACAGACGCTTAGCACCATGCCAATCGATCCGAGTTTGCCGAGCGGTTTTCGGATGCGATTCGGATTCAAAATCGCCGCGATCCGGCCTTTCACTTCATGACGCCTCGCCATGGCGACCGAGCAGCCGAGCACGACGTTGCGTCGCGGCACGGATTTCAAATCGGCGGCGATACGCAGCAGGACGGACGCGTAAACCGGCGGATTTTCCCCGGCGGACACCACCAGATCGTCGCACGCGATTTCCCGCTCGATCCGTATTTGCCGGACCGCGAGCCACACCAGCGGATGAAACCAGTACACCGCCCGGCAAAGCTCCGCGAACATTTGCCCGAGTACATCCCGGCGTTTTACGTGCGCCAGTTCATGCGTGAGCACCGCCCGGCGTTCCTCGCCTGTCCAACGGTCCGCCGTTTCCGGCAACACCACGACCGGGCGCAACACCCCTTGCGTAAACGGCACCATGCCGACCTCGCTCCGCCGCAACGCGACGTTTCGCAATCCAAAGCGTTTTAGCAGCGTCACGAATTCCGGATCGTCAACCGACATCGTCTTGTCGAGGATCCTGCGGGAAACCACGACCGACCGGGCAAACCGCAGCAAAAAGAATATCGTTCCCAAACTCCAAGCCATCCAAAGAGCCGCACGTGAAGCGGTACTCCGCGCAACTTGCGGAACGGTGTCAACATTAACCGCTGGCAGGAGCGTCACACTTAAACCGGCTTTTTCTCCCACTACCGTTTCGACGATGTTTTCGTTTTCCACAACAACCGTTTCCTCGTTTTCCTTTTCGACTTGAACCGGTGCCGTTTCTTCCGCTTCGCGCGACACCATAATCGTCGGCGGCATATATTCGTCCGTTCGCGGCGGCGTGAATTCCGGAGTTTGAAGCGGCGTCACGACCGTAACCGTCTCTTGTCTCTGCGTCTCTTGCCTTTCCGCCGTTCTTACGTTCAACCGCATCGGCACAAGCGGCATCACTAAAGGTAAAATCAAAGTGCCGCCGAGTACGGTCGCCAGCAAACCGTGTCGGAGCGACGCCCCGGTTTTGCACGACCGCAGGCCGAAATACAACAACAGAGACGCCACGAGCAAGATCGTGACGCCGATCAGCGTTTGCATCATGAGAGTCATCATAATCAACGTTCTCCTTTCCTGGCGTTTTTGATGAGTTTTTCCATGTCCCTGAAATCGTCGTCGGTCAGGTCGTCCGAAGCGACATCGAGCAGCGCCGCGACCGCCGCGGTCGGCTTTCCCGGAAAGAACGTATCGAGCAGATTCCGGAAAATCGAACGGTGCGCCTGTTCCCGGGCGTGAACCGGTCGATAAATGTACTTTGTCTTTTCCCGACGGTAATCGAGAAATCCTTTTTGCACGAGAATGTTGAGCATGGTCCGCACCGCGCTGTAACCCGGCGGATCGTCCATAGCGGCGAGCACGTCGCTCACGGACCCTTCGGACAGCTTATAAACGGTGTCAAGCACGTGCCGCTCCCTGGGCGGCAGCGTCTCCAATTTGACGTTCCCCTTTTTTTTCGACATCGCTCCTCCGATTTTGGAAAGTGAAGTGTTTTTAACAGATGTTATATATTTAGCATATATGGCAGACGTTGTCAACACCAGAACAGCAAAGTCGTGTTTTGGAGCGCGGACATCTCGTCCGCACCTGGGTTTGCAGGCGTCTCGCCTGCGGCGTGAAGCGGAAATCCCGTGGGCAAAGAATTTTCAACCGCCCACTGGCGGGCGAGACGCCCGCGCTCCATAGGACTTTGCAGTTCTCTTGATACCCCGTGTTGAGTCCGGGGAGAATCCGTCTATACTGGGATACTGATCTTCCGCTCCCTTTTTTTTCACACTGGTTTTTTACTGAAATTTGAGAGTTGGCCTCCGTCGTCGATCATGAACAACGTCGCTTGAGCATCTTGGAAAACGCGTTCGCGCTGTTCGCCGAGAGCGGGTACGACGGAGTAACCTATCAGAAAATCGCCGATCAGTGCGGAATCTCGAGGACGTCGATTTACCGTTATTTTCGGACGAAAGAAGAGATTTTCGACTACGCCGTCAAACTCTCGACCGGTAAGATCAACACGATGATGGAAAAAGTCATTGATAGAGACGATTGGTCGCCGACGGAAAAGATCGTCCGGATCATGCACATCGCAGCGAAAATGCTCCAAGGGAATCGCCTGTTTCTGTCCGTGATTCTGGAATATCTGCTCTCCCAGAAACACCGGGGTGCCGACGTCCGCCGGAAAGTGCGTCGACACACGTTCGGGATGCAACAACTTCTGCAACGATTGCTCCAGGAAGCGTCGGAGCGCCGGGAACTCGGTGTTCCGAACCCGGAACTCGCGGCGGCTCACCTTTATGGAATGCTCGAGTCGTTTGTCCTGAATCTGACGGTTACGAACATCCACTCGGTCAAAGAATGCCTCAGTCTGATCGACTCGTACATCGATCAGCTTCGAAGAAACCGCGACGCTGTGGCCTCGCCAAGCATTGTCGCTCCGGCTCAGGCGGCCCTGCCGAGCAGGTGAAGGAATTCCGGTTCATTTCGGACCGGGTCGAAATCCGGCTCTTCCGGGACCAGACGGTGAAAAGTCGGGTCGAGAACCAAGGCCCGGCCGAGGTGATCCACGGACTTGCGTTTGTCGCCGAGCAAAGAATAATAACAGGCGACATGAAAGTGAAGCAACGCGTTATTCGGTTCGAAGTACAGCGCTTCACGAATCGAATCACACGCCAAATCGACCCGCCCCGCCCGCTTTTGCGTCCAAGCCAAATTCACGAGGACATGAACATTGCCGGGATGAACCGACGTGACCGATTCCAAAATGCGCCAAGCTTCCCAGCATCGGTCCAGAACTCTCAAACACTCGCCTTGCAGGTACAGTAAACCGACATCGATCGTGGGGAACAACCGGTTGAGTTTTTGAAGAAGGTCCAAGGCATGCTGGTACATGCCCAGTTCGATATAACCTTCCGCTTCCTTACGAAGATTTTCGAAATGAATCTGGCTTTCTCGCGTCATGGCTCGAAGATAAAAATGTTTGAAAAGGTAAAGATTGCGACCCTGCAATACTCCATTATTAAAATTATAAGCATCGGCCCCCCCCTTGTCCGGAAAAAAATGCAGAAAATCACAAAAATTATGATTTTTTTCCAAGTATTTTTTACCGAATACCGTCGTTGTTCGGTTTCACTTCGGCCGCACGGGAAATGAGCGAACCAATTTTGTCCTTCGGAACGAAGCGAACAAGGATTGACGGCAGATTCCTTGGCGATGGAGCGCTTTTGTTTCGTTGTGAAATCTGCTATATTGTTTTTCGGTCGACATAAACGCGTGATTCAACCGCATAAACACGGGCAAGCCCCGTCGCTATCCTCAAACAAGGGGCACAGCCCCGTGGTTCACTTCCATGTCAATATTTCGCCTTTGTTGTTTTTTCTTTCTTCCGTGCCTTGCCGGTTCGCTTGACGCCGGAGAGCCGTTTTCCGAACAACGATTGCAGGCCGATTGGATCATGCAGGATCGTGCGTCCGACGCGACGGAATGTTTCGTCGATCCGAACGGTTCCGCGGTTGAACGAGCCATGCTCGAAAAGGTGTGTCGCGAGCTGACGCCGGGGCAGTCGCAATCGATTGTTGAAACGTCGGACAAACTTGTCGCGGAAAAGGTTTCCGGCAACGATCCCCGCTGGAAATCGCTTTATCTCCAGGCGTGCAAGGCTCGCCGACAAAACCGTCTCGCGGCTCTGGTGCAAAAGTTTCCGAAAATCGTTTACACGAAACATTCCGTGCTCGGCGGATCCCATTACGCTTATACGGAAGAGCCGACCGACGCCCACGCCCCGGAGCGGAACCACGATTTTCAGCCGGGCGGGCAGCTTTGCCTGCTCTCGCTCGACGCCGACGGAAACGCGTCGTCCGAAGTACTTTACGAAACAAAAACCGGTTTCCTTCGCGACCCGGACGTTTCCTACGACGGCAAGCGGATCCTCTTTTCCATGCGAAACAACATGGAAACCGACGATTTTCACATCTACGAATACGACTGCGCCACGAAATCGGTTCGGCAACTGACCGACGGGCTTGGGTTCGCGGACATCGAGCCGTGTTATTTGCCGGACGGAAATATTCTGTTCACCTCGACCCGCTGCATGCAGATCGTCGACTGTTGGTGGACGGACGTGTCCAACTTCTACATGATCGACAAGGACGGGCATTTTCTCCGCCGCATCGGGTTCGATCAGGTTCACACGAATTATCCGGCGCTTCTGGAAGACGGACGGCTCATCTACACCCGCTGGGATTACAACGATCGCGGACAGATTTACCCGCAATCGCTGTTCGTGATGAACTACGACGGAACCGGACAGACGGAATTTTACGGCAATAATTCCTACTTCCCGACGACGATTCTTCACGCGCGCGGGATTCCCGGTTCGCAGAAAGTCGTTGCGCTCGCGACGGGGCATCACTCGCACCAGCGTGGCAAATTGATCCTGATCGACCGGACACAGGGGACGCAGGAGAATTCCGGCGTAACGCTCATTTGCCCGCCCCGGGAAACGCCGGCGGACCGGATCGACGCTTACGGCCAGGGCGGCGACCAGTTCCAGTATCCGTATCCGCTGGACGAAAATCATTACGTCGTCGCTTACGTGCCCGAAGGATTGGATTGGAACAAATATCAACACAAATTCGGCCTGTATTTCATGGACATCGACGGCAACCGCGAGCTTCTGGTTCACGATCCGGCGATCTCCAGCGGGCAGCCGGTTCCGCTGATCTCGCGTGAGGTTCCGCAGCTTCGGGCCTCGGCCGTCGACTTTGAGCGGGAAACCGGAACGTATTACGTCCAGGATGTTTACGTCGGCCAAGGGATGGAAAACGTTCCACGGGGAACGATCCAATCGCTCCGTATCGTCGCGTTGGAATTCCGTGGAGCGGGAATCGGCAACAACAGCAACGCCGGGCCTGCCGGCGGCGCGATGGTCTCCACGCCGATCGCCTGCGACAACGGAAGCTGGGATGTCAAACATGTTCTCGGAACGGTCCCGGTCGAAGAGGACGGCTCGGCGTATTTCGAGGTCCCGGCCCGAACGCCGGTTTATTTCCAACTTCTCGATGATCGCGGCTACGTCGTGCATACGATGCGAAGTTGGTCGACGCTCCAGCCGGGGGAAATGTTCTCCTGCATCGGGTGTCATGAAAACAAAAGCGACACGCTTGACAACGTGAAACCGGCGGTCCGGCAAGCGTTGAAAAAGAGCCCCCGCAAACCGGAACCGCTGTTCACGCCCGACCGGCCCGCGGATGTCGGCTTCAGCTTCGTCCGGGACGTGCAACCGATCTTCGATATTCACTGCGCCGGGTGTCATACGGGCCGGAAGAACGCCGACGGAACCGACGCCCCGTTCAGTCTGCTCGGAAATTCGTACGTCCCCAAGGACAAAAATGAAGCCGAGAGATTTCATGCGGCCGGACGCGATTTCAGTGAAGCGTACATCAATCTGGTCCGCAATGGGAAATCGAACGAAATCGTGAACTGGCTCGACGTCCAGGAAGGCCCGCCGGTTTTGGCGCCGTATTTCGCGGGAGCCGTGAAGAGCAAACTGCTCACGCAATTCGAGGGGGACAAGCCGCACAACGATGTCCGACTCGGCGATCGGGAAAAACGGATCCTCGCCTGTTGGATCGATCTTTTGGTCCCGTATTGCGGTACGTATACCGAAGCGAACACCTGGAGCGACGCGCAGCGGGCGGAGTACGATTTCTTCCTGAACAAACGGAGCCGGATGGAAGAGATCGAGGCCGTCTCGGTT
>JAVBTU010000238.1:0-3208 GCA_031556015.1 Thermoguttaceae bacterium | reverse complement strand
AAAACATCGCACGGTCCGAACCGGCCATTTCCTGAATCGGCTTTCCATTCTCCGCCGCTTCGACCAAACGCTGAAACTCCTCGGAATCCAGAGCCCGGCGAGCATGCCGCTTGTCCGTTTCGACGTTGAATCGTGACACCGATAAAATGGGATGCCGGGCGATCCGGTTGTTCTTGAGCAGCCAACCGCAGAACGTTTTGATCACGCGAACGTAATGATTGCAAGTCTGCAAGGAATACTTGTGCTCCTTCCGCAACACCGCGACGAACGACTCGACCGACGCCGGAGTGATGCCGCCGACGTTGCGAATCTTCTGCGTCTCGACATAGAACTGTACCCGGTTGAACGTTTGCGTAACGTAACGAGCGGTGTTATCCTTCGCCGTGAGCGACTGCTTGAAATCGTCGAGATGTTCCAAGATCGGGCGTTTCGCCGCTTCGATGATTGGATCGTTGTCACGGCCTTGATCGATAGCGAGCGTCAATTCGTCGAGCATCCGTTGGGAGATTTTTTTATCACGTGACAGAGCGACGCGACGTGATACCCCATTGGCGTCGACGTAGCGTCCGTACCAGCGTTTCGTTTCGTACTTCGTTTTCTTTCCGGTCTTGGGATCGATTTTGACGAGGATTTTTTTGTAGATGTTTGCCATGAGTTGGTTGTGGTGTTAAGGTTTAGGATTGTGAGCAGGGCGGCGTTTCGGTTGCTCGGCCTTCGGTTCGCTCTGGAATTTCCAGCTCTTGCGAGCCGGACATCCGGCATCGACCCATTGAACGAGTTCGTCGTAACGCCAAAAGTGAAGTTTGCCGATAATAAGCGGCTGCGGCGTCTTCCCGTACTGGCACCAAGTACGCCAAGTCTTCGGTGTGATGTTGCACAGCTTCGCCGCTTCTTTCGTTCGGAGTAAAATCGGTTTCACGCCCGAGCCGGGCGGGGCGGTCGGCTTCGCCCTCGGATGGGGCGCGGCCTCGTTGGGCCGCTGCCGTATTGAAGACGGAGGTGTCAAATGAATTGGTTTCATAAATAAAAATAGCGGACACGGGGTCCGCTGAAAAATGCAAATGATCGAGCGGCAAAAAGCCCTTTGCCAGCCCAAACGAAGCGGGAATCGTTCCCTTTCTTCGTGATTTCCTTGCGAATGCCGCCATTAAAGGTGTTAAACGGAGTTTTCCCGCCGACTTTACAGTAGTTTCGCTCAAGAGCGGCTTCCATGATCTCACTGACCTTCATTGGGCGGCCTTCCTCCTGTAAAACCCGGTGCGCAGCCGCGAGAACGGACATGACGCCAGCGGGCTTCGGTCCGAGATGCTTAGGTGTCTCATCTTCCAAAACGAGGACGCCGCTCTCATCGACGTGATGTTTGCGTGTGAACGTCGGATCGTCCAAGTTGGACATGGTATTCGTCGCCCGTCGTTCACGGGGAATGATCGTGACGCCCTTCGATTCAATCACTTCGCGAAGCGATTTCTTTTCGCCGACTTCCTTCAGGAATCTTGCGGTATCCTTGATCGAAATGATCTTGCCGTTCGGCGTTTCGCACTGCCAAGACTGCTTTTCTTCGCTGAATGAAACGATCTTGACCTTCGTTTTGTTGCGACCTGCTTGGACTTCGTACTGGTTGCCAATTTGAATGCTGGATTTTTTCATGATTGGGGCTCCTGATTTGGGTTATGGTTGGGTGAAGTGATTATTGTTTTAGCTGAAGTAGACATTGTCCAAATGCGGATGATCGAGTCTTACCTTGTTGATGGCGGCATTGTACGCTCGCGTCGCGGCGGGGAAGCCGAGGTATTCGCGGTCTTCATCAATGGCAGCATGCGCGGCGGACCAGCATCCGTAAGAATGCAGCGATTCCCGGTATGCCGTCTGAAACTCGCTTTTATTGTTTGCTTTCCGGGCACGGCAGAACGCGTGCATCGCTTCCGCCATGAAGTGATCATAAAGGCGGAACATCGGGTCGCCGGAAAAATCTTCGTCGGTCAGCGGGCAGCCGTTGTTGATGAACTCTGCGAGCGAGATTTTGTCGCCTTCATCCGACGCCCAATTTAGCCACGATGTACGACCGGAAACATTGCCGGGAAGCGAAGCGAATTCTTCGCCATCCCCGAAGCCGAGTGTGTACGGAATATCTTCTTGAGCGAACCGTCGTGCTTCCAGGATGCTCAGGACGAAGGCTCGCCCGAGAATTTCCAGCGCGATGTACAGGCCGTGAAACTTTGTCGTCGCCTCACTTGCTTCCCGGAGCGTCGGGTATTCGATTCCGGCGAAAGTGACGGTTTGCGAATTTCGGCACGGGTCCGGCGCGTTCAGTGTGAAGTTTTTGAGTTCCATTGTATGCTCCTCATTTTTCAGGGTTTCGATGTTTGGCGGGCTCGTTTGCCCCTCCGTTAATTCAATGTTACTCTGGCATCACGATGGAGCAAGCGAAAAAACGAAAGATCGGCAAAAGATTTTCTAAGAGAGGCGTCACGGTCCGGTTAAGTCGATGATTTCTTCGCCGACATCTGCCCGGCGAGGTAGACGGCGTCAATGATTTCCTTAACGCTCCAAATCCCGATTTCCTTGAAATCGAGTCGGTCGTTTTTTTGTTCTTAGGTCGATTCGTAGTTCAAAACCTTGAGCAGAATGTAACTTGCCATTTCGTCTTTGGTTTTGAAGTGGCCGTCCGCGACAAGGCTTTCGAGATAGGTTGGGTGTTTTTCGCTGGTCATGATTCGTTCTTTAGTTTCAGGGGTTTGGGTGTAAAGAGGCGTCATTTGCTCGCCCGTTATAACAACAATACTCTGGCATCCGCGCAAAGCAATGCAACATTCCGAATCATTTCCAAAAAAGAGGCATCACGGTCCGGTTGTACGGTGAATATGGGTGTGATGGGCGGATGCACATAAATTTTCAAAAACTTTCGCAAAGAAGCGTACACCCGCATTGACGTCACGAACGAAAGGAGTATTGTTGTTCGCGTTGCCTTGAAAACAAAGGCGGCGAGCACCGCCCAAGTTCCCCTCTTGCTCTATTGTCGAATTCGCTGCGAAAAAACTGAAGGTCGAGCCGATTGTCCGTCAGGCGATTCAGGAATTCCTGCGAACCGGCGAGTATCCGGAATTCGTCGCAAAATCTCTTGTCGGTGAAAAACCGTCGCCCAAAGCCAGAAAAGCGTGGCCGATACCTTTTTTCACGTTTCAAACGGACAAAAGAAAGCCGGAACCAC
>JAVBTU010000045.1:0-3964 GCA_031556015.1 Thermoguttaceae bacterium | reverse complement strand
AAGCTGGACGTGGAAATCGTCAAAAACGGCGAAGAAATCAACCAGGGAATCGGATATCTCGACGATGGAACGATGGTCGTGGTCGACAACGGTCGGGCTCACTTGGCCGAGCGGGCGATCGTAACGGTGACCAGTGTCCTCCAAACCAGCGCCGGACGGATGATTTTCGGTCGATACGAATACACGACGAAAAAACTCGGCGGTTCTTCGGACGACGGCAACGCGTCCGCTTCCGACGACAAGAAATCCGATCGCGGCGACGAACGAGACACGAAATCGGAGCCCGAAGAGGAGTTGACGCAAAAATACGCCCATAACGGCAACGGTGGCTCGAAATACAACCACTCTTACGCGAAAAGAAAGTGATTGGAGTTGCGACCCGAACCGGGACAGCGGATGTTTTTTACACTTCTAAACCGCGTCTTTCCGGGCGCCAACGATATTCCGGTATAGCGGCACTTTCGCTATAACCGGAAAATTCTCCCCAAATCGTCTAATCTAACATCCGATTTGATCCGATATATTGGAATAAACGGATAATTTTGCGCAATTTCTTGCTCTTGATTTATTGACGAGCGTTTCGTAAGATTCGCCCGCATTTTTTCAGAGATGAAAAACCGTTGAAACTCACGTTTGATTCGCCGCAGTTTCCGATTTTTCCCTATTCCCCCGTTGGAGAAGAATAATGGACCATTCCCCCTCCCGATTTTGTTTCCTCTGCCGAACTGTGATCGCCGCAGCCGCCGTATGGACGACACTCGGACTTTTCTCAACCGTAGTCCGGGCCGAATCCGTGACGATCTCCATCAATAACGAGTCCGGTCTGCGTAACGCGATCGCCGACATAAATAAGGGGAATTACTCGCAATATGATAAAGTCGAGTTTAAGATCACCGCGGATTTCATCAAATTGACCGACGATCTTGAAGAGATCAAGGTTCCCGCGAACAGCAAGACGGCGTTCACGTTCACTTCGGAAGGGAAGACGATTAACGGCGACGGACATCAGGGATTCGTGATCACGACGAACGCGGATTCGCCGATCTCTTTCGAGAATCTGCAAATGAGCAACTGTGTCGCGCAAGGGGAAGCGGGCGAAGACGGCAAAGTCTCCGGGGGCGGCGGCGGATCCGGACTCGGTGGGGCGATCCACGTCAAGAGCGGGAACGTCTCATTGGTCGACGTCAAATTCACGAACAACAACGCGACCGGGGGAACCGGCGGAAAATATTCGACCGCGACTTCGACGACGAGTGATTATGGAAAAGGGGGCGGTTCGACCGGCGGTAAAGGTCGCGCCAGCTCCGGCGGAACCGACGCCGGTTTCGGCGGCGGCGGCGGCGGGAGTCCCGCCGCGGACAACGTCGGCAAAGGCGGTCTCGGCGCCGGGGACGGCGGTACGCAAACGATTAGTGAGACCAACGGCGGAACCGGCGGCGGCGGACTCGGGGCCGGAGGAGCCGTGTTCGTCGAACCGGGCGCGAGTCTCTCCGTCCAATATTCCGACGAGTTCAATGCCGCGAACGGGTTTTCCGGAAACAGCGCCGCAGGAGGAAAAGGGGGAACCGGCGCTGAAGACGGCGACGGGATCGGCAACGCGCTTTTCGCCGGAGGAAACATCACGTTCAATACCGAAAACTCCTCGGGCGGCGATCCGAAAAAAATCACGATCGGCAAAACGCAAAGCATCGGCGGGCCGGCCGGGGCAACCGATTTCGCGGATTATAAAGGCTACTCGAAAGAAGAACTTGCCGAGATCAAAAAATATGCCGGCGGCGTTTCCGTCGTCGGCGGGGGAACGCTCGTGATGCAAAGCGAGAACACCTACCTCGGTAAAACGGAAGTCGACGGCAGCAAACTGGTCGTCGAAAACGGTAAAGCGATTCACGATCAAGCCGAAGTCGGCCTGAAAAACGGCGGCGTTCTGGAGCTTCAATCCAGCGAAACGATCGGATATCTGAGCGGTTCGGCGGATTCGGAAGTCCGGCTGTATCATACGAACGACGACGGCAAGAAAATTGGATCGAAAACTCTGACGATCGGCGGGGACGAATATGCTCCCGATGACGCCGACGAAGACGACGATTCCGACGTCAAAGCCGGCAACGGAAAGACGATTCTCGGCGACACGATCACGGCGTACAACGGAAAAATCGTAACCGACCACGACCGGACGACGCAGGAACACGTCGTCAAGACCGGAACCGGACTTCTCATCCTCGGCGGGGATAATACGAATACGTACCAGGCGATGGTCGAGGAAACGGTCAAGGATGAACAGGGGAATATCGTCAAAGACGAAAACGGCAAGAATAAAACCGTTCAGGTGGAACGGACATTTCAAGATGATTTCTCGACGGAACTTCGCAACGGAACGATCCAACTGAACCACGACAAAGCGCTCGGCGGTGGCGTGTTAACCGTAACGAGTACCGATACGGAGCTCAAACGCAACATGCTGCAAACCGGTGCCGAAACGCTCAAAGTCGACAATACGATCAAAATCAGCACATCGACGCCGTTTCGCGTCGGGGCGGCCTCGGAATTGGCGTCAAACAAAAATGTCAAGCTCGACTTGGCCGGGCAGATTTCCGGCGGTTCGCTCATGATGAATATGGCGAACAAAGACCAGGTACTCACGCTTTCCAATCTCGGTGTCGAAACCGCGACGACAGTGGCCGGAAAGACCACGTACTCCCGTTCGCAGACGAACCAGCTTACGCAAGTGCAACTGAATAAGGGAACACTTGCGCTGACCGGCGTGAAAACGACCGATTCGGACAAGTGGACAACCGGGTTGGGAAGCGCGACCATTGTCGCCCTGATGGGTTCCGGCGAAGATGCGTCGCTGCGCGTCGATACGCAAGGACTGATCGTCGACAACGCGATCACGATCAATTCCAGCGGTTTGACGATCACCAACGGCGAAGACGTGTCCGATTTCACGCTGACCGGCAGGATCAGCGGGGCGGGCGGATTGAAAATCGATCTGAATAACAAGAGTGACACCGTTAATTTCAGCGGCGATCTCATTCGAACCGGGGCTGTGTACGAAGGGGTGACCGACATTAAAAAGGGAACGCTCAAACTCGACAAAGCGGCGGAAAAAGCGGACAAAACGCTCGAAACGATCCGATTCTCCGGCGGGCTCGCTCTCGCCAAAGACGGCGTGTTGGACTTGAACGGCAACACCGTTTCCTTCGGCGGCAAAGGGGATTACGATCTCAACGGAACCGTCAAGGACGAAGCCGGAACCGGTTCGCTCGTCAAAGCGGGAACGGGAGCATGGAACCTGAATCTGCAAGAGACGATGAACAAACTGACCGTTGACACCGGTTCGGTCAACCTGAAAAACGAAAGGTCGGTCGACAACGTCGTCCTCGGAAAAGCCGGAACGCTGAAACTGGACACCAACGCCCGACTGCAAACGCTCAAAGGGAGTACCGGCTCGAAATTGGACGTGAACAACCACGAACTGACGCTCAAAGGGACCGGCGAAATCTTTTACGGCGAACTGATCGGTGGAAGCGAATCGACGATCGTTTTGGAAAAAGGGACTCTTCCGGAAGGTAAAACGGTCAACTGGGAACTCTACGGAGCGAGCAAATCGTGGACTGGAACAATCGACGTTCGCGAGAACGCCGTCCTTCGCGTTTCGGGAGCGGGAACCTTGGGCAAGTTCGAGACAACCGAAGATTCCAGCGAAGTCGGGTCGGTCATCCTCAATAACAGTACACTTTCCGTCAATACCTACAACGGACCTGGTACACTCGGGCGGCTTGTGATCGCCAACAATCCCGAGGGAACCGGTTTCGGAAATGTCGATACGATCACGAGCAACGACATCTTGTTCCTGTACGACTTGGAAGGAACCGGCGACTTGATAAAAACGGGCAGTGGTACGCTCTACATGAAAGGGGAGAATAAACAGTACAGCGGGGACCTGCGGCTGGACAACGGTGTT
>JAVBTU010000454.1:0-5693 GCA_031556015.1 Thermoguttaceae bacterium | reverse complement strand
GAAAATTCATCGCAATAAACAATCCGACGAAACGAAAATTTGGCGAACCGATCGACAGAGCCGGTCAGCATAGGCAGGATGAACAATAGGCAGGCAAACCTCAAAGATGCGATGGTGAATTATCAAGCGAATCAATTGCTGAGGACATTTCTGATACTCATTCGGTCCGACTGTATTTCATTCATCGGGGATTTACGAAAACGTCCCGCTTTTTCTTACTTCCTCACGCTTGCTTTCGTGTTTCGGAAAAGATACAATCCTTTCGTTTGCTCCTTCTCGGAACCATCGCATAATTCGTTTCCCACTTTTTAGTCTCGTGACAGAAAAAAGTCTTACCATCGACCCGGCTTCGCTGCTGCCGCTGGTAAGCGTGCGCCGGATGAGCCGTCGGTTCGGGGTTCTGCTGCGGCATTACTGGCTCCCGGCGACGGAATTGACGTACCGGCGCACGACAAACGTACAAAAGCCGGGCGATGATCTGCAAACGACAACCCAAACTATTCATCGCAAGCCCGCCAAATGCAATTCCGACGTTTGTGTCTGGCGCGAATCGGTCGACAGAGCGGAGGAGCATTTTTGTATTTACAATCGCTCCGAGCAGACGTTCCGCAGACAGGGAATTCTGGAGTTTACCGCAACGCCGGAAACGGAAACCGACGCGAGAATCCAGGCGTTTTTGCATCAGCCGGTATTGACGCCGCTATTGCCCATCCCGGTCGGTTTCCAATGGCACATCCGCGCCGACGACGGTTTTTTGGAATTCACGCTCGATTCGGAAACGACAGTCGAAGACATGCCGGTCGTCATGATCCGGCGAAACGGACGGTTTTCGGTGGGCGACCGAACCGTCGAGCGAACAGGAATCACCGCCGTCGCTCGGGAGCGTTCCCTCATCCTCGAAGACCGAACCCGGGACGTTTTCGACGACGGCACCGAAATCCAAACCGTATTCCAACTCCTCGAATCCCGCTTGCTTTCTTAAGATATCACCTATCACTTATCCCCTCTCACCTGCAAATGCTTCCTCTCTTCGTCAAATACCGCACCGAATCCGGCCGAGGCTATTTGTACGACCTCGGGACGGGCGATATTCTGGAGGCGGACGACGCGGAGTACGAGATCGTCGACGATTATCGGCTCCTGACGCACGACGAAATCCTCCGGAAATACAAGCATCTTGACGCGGAAACAGTCCGAACGGCGCTACACAATCTCGACGAAATCCGCACCGAGAACTGCTTGGCCGATCATTTTCCGAAAGAGCCGGATCGGGTCGAACGGATTTATTACGGCAACAAGCTCTATACGCTGGAGGATTTTTGGGGCCGGACCGCGTCGCTGCTCATTCTCGGCATTACGGAAAAGTGCAACCTCTGCTGCTCCTACTGCTGCTACAGCGGCAAATTCGCCGGGATGCGACCGCACAGCAATCGAACCATGCCGCTGGAAATCGCCCAAAAAGCGGTCATGGAATATCTCGGCGACGCCCCGCCCGAGGAAAACGATTTCTTTCCGCTCACGTTTTACGGGGGTGAGCCGCTACTGGAATTCGACTTGGTGAAACAGGTCGTCAAGTTCACAAACGAACAGGCGAAACAGCAAGGAAAAACGATCCGTTATTCGATGACGACCAACGGAACTCTGCTTGGCGACGAAGCGACCGATTATATGGTCGAACACGGATTCATGGTGATCGTCAGTTTCGACGGCCCTAAAAAATCGCACGACCGGTACCGCGTTTTCAACAACGGAAAAGGTTCGTTCGACGTAGTCTACCAAAGCATCAAACGGTTCGCCGAGCGGCATCCGGACTACCAAAATCGCGGCGTGAACATGGTGCTCGCCCCGCCGCTGGAACTCGATGAGGCGTCGAAGTTCATGGACGAAATCCACGAAAAATTTCCGCTGTCCCGCGCGTCGATCGTCAATACCGGCACGGAGTACCGATTCATGGACCAGCCGTCGGCGCCGACGCAGTACGGCTGTTATGCCGCTTGTTGCGATAAGCCGGAGCCGTCGAGCGATGATTTTCGCAATTTCGGCGAAGAAGACCGCGACGGGCTCAAAAAGTACTGGGACGCCTGCGTCGAAAGTTTGAAAAAGCACGGACTTCAGCACACGAAACAGACGCTGCCGTTGGCGACGATGATGTTCGAGCAGCAAATCGACCTTTATCATCGGCGAACCGTGAGTGCCCGGAAGAAAGACTGGACGATGATCGTGCCGTGTTTTCCGGGCTTTTCAAGAAGATTTTGCGATGCCGCCGGGAATTACCGGATTTGCGAGCGGGTCGACGATTCGGACACGTTTATTCTCGGGTCGGTCCAAAACGGGCTCGACATCGACCGGCTGCACCGAACGATGGAGTTGCGGCGGCACTTGGGGGACTGCGGCAATTGCACGGCGGTGAAGACGTGCGACATCTGCTATGCCCGGGTTCCGAACAGCGACGATGACGCGAGCGGGTTCGATCCGCTCTACGATTTGCAGTGCCAGCGGACCCGTTCGACACAGCTTGTCCAGCTTCGGACTTACACGGAAATCATGGAAGTCAACCCGACAGCGTTCGACCTGCCGCATGCACCGCCGACGACGAAACGGGACCAGTTGCGCTACGGGGTGATCCAGCGTCCGCTTACGCCGGAGCAGCGGGAGCGGCTCAAGTGGGAAAGAAAAGAGTCCGGTTGATTTCTAAAATATTAGAAATTCCTTCTCTTTCTCTTGCGTTTTTCGTAACGATCAGTAAGATAAAGGTTGAAGGTAACTTGTCTAAGGGGGCAATTAATTCCAACACATGAGGGCCGTATCATGGGTGTCAAAAAAACCTCGTTCTACAAATCCGCAGACTCTTTGCCCGAACTCGAAGCCGTCGATCCGAACGACCCGGATATGGTCGCGGAAGCGAGTGGCGATTGCTGCGTGTGCGATAATCCGAGCACGACTATGTGCGGCGCGGAAAACCCTAACGGATTCAGTTCATATACAACGAGCGCAGCGGCCCAAGTTCTGGCTTACTGGGTCAGTCGTTAATGAACATCAATACGGGACGCCTTTCAGCAACCACATAATAAAGAGCTGGCCAATAAATGCAACGGCAATTCTTCTCAACCGTTGCTGTGTTTCTTTTGTATTCTTGTACCAAACGTAGTACCACCAAGCCGAAAAGACTATCGCTTCAATCGAACAACATATCAATCGCTCTCGGATAAACAGGCAGTGGTATGTGTTTCCTCCGACCGTTACCAAGACCAGAATAAAAATTCTGCAAAATTCACGTAAGGCCACATTCTTTGAATCCGAGTCTTCATTACTGATAATTGGCGGATAAACGAGAAGTGCATTTTCATCCCGCGCAATCTGCAAGCAATATCGAAATACGACGTAAGTTCCGATATGGATTAGCGACGCTCCCGCCAGAAGGCAGGAAACTACCGAAGCTAAAGCAGTTTTTCCTTCCTCAAAGACGGGGATAATACTAGATTGTACAAAAACACCGAGAAAAATGGCGAGCAAAACGGAGTCTACTGCAAAACCGAGATTGATAGTTTTTCTGACACCCTCAAATGAGAGTGATTCAGCTTGAGAAATTGTTTGGTTTTCACAAAGCGATTTGTAGATTTTCTTTGTTCGAAAGGCGTAAATCAAAATAACCGAACCAAGTAAAATCAGCGATGCTCCGGTTAAAAGGGGCCAATACCGGGGATCAATAAAAGTCAGATGACCGTTTACTAACGCAATTGTCGGTGGGGCGACAAAAATTAACGAATAAATGTAAAACAGCCGTTTGACAAGCCATTGCCTCGCCTTCAGCGTAGGTGCGTTTCGGACAATCCATGTTCCATAAGCCAACAGCCCCCCCATCTGAGTCGCAAACCAAATGAAGGGAGCCGCCACAATAGCCAACAATGAAAGCACCGTCGTTCCCACAAACGGTAAGACTGTAGCTTTCACCGCCGTTTCCGACGCCAGCCCGGTTTTCGAGAAGAGGCTGAAAAAACCGGCTACCGATGCGGCAAGCCCCCATTTCGGCTTATCGGTCGCGCTTTTACTCGGCTCCTGAACTTCGAGCGAGTGAACGACCGTCGCGCTCGTCGGGAATGCCGGATCAATCGCTTTCGGCGAATCCATCGACTCGTTTCTCGCCGCGTCGAGTCTACGCGACACCGTAACGGACGCATCTGTATCGACGCCGTCTTTTTCAAACAACTTGTCCCAGACGTCCGGCGCATCCTGCCGTGACCGTTCCTGCCGAATCCGGGTCAGCATCCGTTCGGCGTTCGTGACGCCGTCCTCTTTCTTTGTGAACCAGAGCATGAGCAACGACTCGAATTCCTTGATCAGGAGCGATTCGATATCGTCAAGGTACGCACCCGGACCGGCACTTTCCGCGTCGCCTTGGCCGAGTTGCCCTATGATCCGGAGAAGCGATTGCAGGCTCTCGTTCATCCCGGCGTCTCCGCCGACGAGTTCGATCTCCTGAATGAGTTCCTGCGGCATATCGAGCTGTTCGATCAGACGGCGTTTCAATTCGTTTCGAGCAGCCTCGTACAGCCGTTCGATCTCGTCTTCGGGCCGATCCATTTCTTTTGCGGTTTCCGCGGCGCTTTTTCCGAACACGCGGCGAAGCAGAAAAACTTCTTGGAGTTCCACGTTCATTTGCAGAAAATCTTCTGCCGCATCCTGCAATTCCTCTTCGGAAACGTCGTCGTGCGTCAATTCCGACATCGGTTTCGATATCTCCAGCCGGATTCTTTTCTCCGGCGTTTCCGCTTCCGAACCCGCCGGTTGAGGGCGGGCTTTTCGGCGCTGCCTGATCCACCGACACGCCATGCTGAGCGATTCGCCCGCGAGCAGGATTTCGGAATTTTCGAGTCGGTATTCCAGTTCCTCAAGAGTAAATTCGAGCGATTCGGCGACCTGCTCGGGCGATTCCCCGTTCCGCCGGATGCGCCGGAGGATTTCCCAATCGAGCGGATGAAAATACTCCGGTCTCTCGTCGGTCACGTCTTGCGCTGTCCGAAACGCTTCGAGCGTTCGATTTTCAAAATGAGTCTGTACCGCGTCGATGTGGAGGTCGATCTCCAGAATCGGAACGCCGAGACTTGCGGCGATATCAAACGGGTCTTCCCCGTCGAGAGCGTGCCGGATGTAGACGTCCTGTGTCACGGGATCGAGCTCGAAGAACCATCGCACCGCATCGGGAACGCGTTCGACCGGGTGCAGACTCCGTTGCACCAAACGCTCCATCAGTAAGCCGAGCAGCTTTTCGACGCTTTCAAGCCGGTTCTCCATGCGGCGCGGTTTGAGTCCGAGTTTATCCGCGATCTCCCGGGCGGTATCACCGGACAGCAGGCTCCTTTTCAAAAGATCGGCGCTCCTCGGATGGAGAAGCCCGAACATGATCCGGCCCGTTTCCCGGGCCGATTCGTCCATCCGGACCGAGCCGGGTTTTTCCGCGTCGCGCAAATAACCGTACACGAGACTCGTCATGCGATGGCGGAACGATTCCCGAATCCGCTTCAATTTTTGAACGACTTCCGCGACCCGAAGACCGAGCGCCTGCGCCGTCTCGAATTCGTCCTTGTTCTCGCCGAAAAAGAGTGTTGCAACCGACCGTTCTTCGGGCTCAAGTTCCTCCAGCGCGGCACCGGCTTCCCGGAGTTCATGGTCCGTTGGCGGGATGTCGAACGATT
>JAVBTU010000503.1:0-2946 GCA_031556015.1 Thermoguttaceae bacterium | reverse complement strand
GTTCGCGGAACCTGCCCGAAATGCGGGAAGCCGAACCAACCGGGGGACAACTGCGTTTGCGGAGCGGCGTACACGCCCGCCGATCTGATCGATCCGATCAGCGTGCTCAGCGGAACGAAACCGGAGCTGCGGACCGCGCCGCATGTGTTCGTCGACTTGGAGCAAATGCGGGCTTTTCTCGATCAATGGACGCAAAACACCGACGTACTCCAGCCGGAAGTCCGTAATGAGTTGGCCGGACAGTTTCTGCACGAACCGCTCCGGCCTTGGGATATTTCCCGACCGGCGCCGTATTTCGGGTTCGAGATTCCCGATTCGCCCGGCAATTACTGGTCCGTTTGGTTCGACGCCCCGATCGGATACATCGGCTCGACCAAGCAGTGGTGTAAAAGCAACGGTCAAAAATACGAAGATTGGTGGAAGTCGGACCAAACCGAGTTGCATCATTTTATCGGCAAGGATATCACGTACTTTCACACGCTTTTTTGGCCCGCGATGCTCAAAATCGCCGGGTTCACGCTCCCGACAAAAGTTCATATTCACGGCTTTTTGACCGTCAACGGCGAAAAAATGTCGAAGAGCAACGGGACGTTTATTTTGGCGTCGACGTATTTGAAACACCTCGATCCGTCGTATTTACGGTACTTTTACGCGACGAAACTTTCCAGCCGGGTCGACGATCTCGACCTGTCGTTCGACGAATTTTCCGCGAAATGCGATTCCGATCTGGTCGGGAACGTCGTAAACCTCGCCAGTCGAACCGCGAAATTCGCGCACCAAACCGGTTTGGCCGCAACGTACCCGAACGACGGCGGCTTGTTCGAGGAAGCCGCGAAACAGGGCGGGGAAATCGCGGACGCCTATGAAAACTGCGAGTACGGCAAAGCGATGCGGCTGATCATGGAATGCGGCAACCGGGCGAACAAGTTCATCGAGGACCACGCTCCTTGGACGCTGAAAAAGGAGCAAAAACTCGACCAGCTCCGCGACGTTTGTACGATCGGGATGAACCTGTTCCGGCAGATCGTCGTCTATTTGACGCCGGTTTTGCCGAAACTCGCCGAGCAGGTCGGCTCCTTGATGAACGCCCCGATTACGAACTGGTCCGACGCCCAAAAACCGCTTTTGGGAACAGCCGTGAACGAATATCAACACCTCATGACCCGGGTTTCCCAGGAAGGTATAAAAATGATTATTGAAGAATCGAAAGAGCAGGACGACAGTCGACAGACGGCAGACGTCGGGGATTCGGACGAGACGCTGAAAGCCGAGCCGCTTGTGGACGAAAGGATTTCGATAAACGACTTCACGAAAGTCGACTTGCGGATCGCGAGAGGTCTCGAAGCGGAAGAGGTTCCGGAAGCCCGGAAGCTGCTGCGGCTGACGCTTTCGCTCGGCGGAGAAGAACGCAGGAACGTGTTCGCGGGAATCAAGTCGGCGTACGATCCGAAGGACCTGGTCGGCCGTTTGGTCGTTTGCGTCGCGAACCTTCAGCCGCGCCAAATGAAGTTCGGCTTGAGCGAAGGAATGGTCGTCGCCGCCGGACCGGGCGGGAAAGACATTTTCCTCCTCGCCCCCGACGAAGGGGCCAAACCGGGAATGCGTTTGCATTGAATTATGGAGTGTGGGCGCCTCGCCCGCAAATGGAGCGGGAAAAACATTGTTTTTCGTGTTGTTATTAAGCAAGGTTAAGGCATCTCGATTTATCCTATGGAGTGTGGGCGCCTCGCCCGCATGTCCCATATTTTCAAGCATCCAAAAGAGTTTTGGCCTTGAGAGATTGTTTTTTTGAGGTTCCCTTTATATTTTCCCCGAAAAATTTGTGTGGTTTTTTTTGCACAAAACGACATTTCTCCTAAAAACACGGCGGGCGAGGCGCCCACCCTCCATTTCCCGTGAATGAATACTCATTTCCATGCCCCTGAAACCCCGACGCAAGAAACTCCTGAAAAGCCCGCTCATTATGGGCGTGGGGACGCTCTTAAGCCGGATTCTCGGAATGTTTCGCGATGCGGCGACCGCGGCGATGCTCGGCATGTCCGCCGGGGGGATCATGGACTCGTTCGTGCTGGCGTTCCGGCTGCCGGACGTCACGCGGCGCATGTTCGGCGAAGGGTCGCTTTCCGTCGCGTTTATTCCGATCTTCGCCCGACTGTGGAATACCAACCGAAACAAAGCCTGGATTTTCGTGTCGGTATTGTTGACGTACTTTTTTATCTTTCTGGTCGCGTTAGTTCTGATCGGGGAAATTTTGTGTCTGCTCGGAATCCTCTTATTTCCCTATCCGAGTAAGGTTCACGTCGTTTCCGAACTGACGGCGCTGATGCTGCCGTACCTGATTCTCATCTGCCTGGCCGCGATCGCCGCGGCTTCGCTCCAGACGCTCGGCGAGTTTTTCATTCCGTCGCTGATCCCGACGATTTTGAATCTCGTTTGGCTTTTCGGAATCCTGATCGTCGCGCCCTTTGTAACGAGCGATCCGCTGGAACGTTGTTTTTTGCTGACCGGCTGCATATTCTGCGCCGGCTTGATTCAGTTGGGAATCCAGATTCCGTTCTTGCGGCGTCACGGTTTCCAGTTTCATTTCCGGCGCAAAACCGTGGAAACGGAAATCGGCGAGGTCAAAGCGGCGTTTTTCCCTTCCATGGTCGGCCTGATGGGGACGCAACTGAACGTCCTGCTCGCCAGTGCGATCGCGTGGGCCTTATCCGGGCAGGCGGGGGAAGCGATCTGGTGGTTGGGGGACGTCATCACTTATCCGCTCCGGGTCGGTTCGGCGTCGTCGATCTATTTCAGCGAGCGGCTCTACGAATTTCCTCAGGGGCTCCTGGGAATCGCGATCGCAACGGCGATCTATCCGCTGCTGAGTCGACACGCGGCAAAGAAGGATTACACGGCGATCAGCGAAGATCTCAGCTTCGGCATCCGCGTCATTTTGACGTTGGC
>JAVBTU010000232.1:0-5508 GCA_031556015.1 Thermoguttaceae bacterium | reverse complement strand
GCGATTTTCCATTCGCCGACGTCCAGGTACGCCGGCGTCGTGCCGTAGATGTTGTCGGGCACGCAATTCCGGTTGCCCGAGACGACCTGGACGCGCGTATTGACCAGCGGGGCGACGTTTTTCACCGCGGGGCATTGCCGGAGAATCTCCTCCGCATCCGACGGCGAAAGGGTCAAAAGCGTTCCGGCCCCCTTGTTGACGCCACCCTGGCTGGCTGCTCCGGAGAAAACGATGATCGAATTGGCGCCCATGCTCGCGATGTTTTTGCGCAGCATCTCCTTCGACCCTTGCCCGATTTCCGTCATGGCGATGACCGCGGCGACCGCGATGATGACACCGAGCGCCGAAAGAATCGATCGCATCTTGTTGCGTCGCAACGCTCGAAACGCCGTCCGGAACGTGACCGGGAGGAAAGAGCCGAGGTGTTGACGCCAGGTCAATTTCGCGGCGGGGACGGTTTTTTCCCGAATGGTGTCAGGAGGCCGCGGAGGCGTTGATACCGCCGCGACGTCTTTCGCGAAAGGGCTCTCCTGTTCCGCTTCGATTCTTCCGTCGACGATCCGAATGACGCGGTGGGCGTATTTGGCGACGTCGGGATCGTGTGTCACCAGGAGGATGGTGATCCCTTCGGCGTTGAGTTTTTGAAACATGCGCAAAATGTCGACGCTGGTGTGCGAATCGAGATTCCCGGTCGGTTCGTCGGCTAAAATCAACGCGGGCCGGTTGACCAGAGCCCGACTGATCGCGACCCGCTGCTGTTGACCGCCGGACATTTGCGACGGCGTATGGTCGATCCGGTCGCTCAGTCCGACGAGTTCGAGCAATTCGACCGCCCGCTTGAGGGCGTCACGTTCGGAAACGGGCTCGACGGCGTAATCGAGCGGCATCACAACGTTTCGCAACGCCGTCGTCCGGGGCAGAAGGTTGAAATTTTGAAACACGAAACCGAGCTTTTCGGTTCGGACCAGGGCCCGCTCGTTCGGGGTGAGTTTGCTCATTTCCCGTCCCTCGAACCGGTATTCGCCGGAACTGGGATGATCCAGGCAGCCGAGAATGTTCATGAGCGTACTTTTCCCGGACCCGGACGCGCCCATGAGTGCGACCATTTCACCGCGCCGGATCGTCAACGAAACGTTACGCAGTACCGGAACGTCGACTTCGCCCAAATGGTACGTTTTACAGATGTTTTCCAACCGAATCAGGTCCATGGGAGCGAATCATTGATTTTGATTTTTTTCGTCCGTCGACTTTTTATCCCGGCTCGGGAATTTCGGCAGAAACGGATTGTTGGTCTGCTCTTCCTCCTCGGTGGTCTCGTCTTCTCCGATGACGGCGTGCAGGCCTTCGGTAACGCCGTCGCCGCTGATTTCCGTAACCGATCCGTCCGTGGCGCCGACGAGGACTTCCAGCGGTCGGGCCCGTCCGGTGGAATCGGAGATCCAAATCCGACCTTTCCCTTCGGGACATCCGGCGTCCACGATCGCCGCGTCGACGCCCGGCGCGAGTTGCGATTGGTCCGGCGTCCAGCGCAAGGCAACGTTGGGAACGAGCAACACCCGGGGTCGCTTTTCGACCTCGAAATGCACGTTCGCGGTCAGATAGGGGAGCAGTTTTCCACTCGAATTGTCGGTCGTGACGATGACGGTGTACGTAACGACATTCTGCGTCATCTGGGCGTTCATCCGGATTTGCGTGACGTTTCCGAGAAACGTTTCATTTTCAAAAGCGTCGACGGTGAACGTCGCGGGCATACCGAGCCGGATCCGGCCGATGTCCGCTTCGTTGACCGAAGTCCAAACCTCTATTTTCGTCAGGTCCTTGGCGATGAGAAAAAGGCTCGGCGCGTTGAGGCTGGCAACGACGGTCTGACCGATATTGACCCTGCGTTCGATAATCGTACCTCGCACCGGCGATTTGATCGTGCAATACCCGAGATTGATTCGGGCGGTTTTGACCTGCGCTTGACAGAGCCGGATCGACGCTTTGCCCGCCGCGACAGTGGCTTTCGCCGACTCGTAATCCGCCAGGGCGGTGTCATATTCCGATTCGGAAATCGTGTTCGAAGCCCGGAGCGACTTCAAACGAAGCCATTCGCTTCCCGCTTTCTTGAGTTTCGCGTCGAACTGGAGCAGGTTCGCTTCGGCGCTCTGCAAGGACGCTTCCGCCTGCTCCACGGCGGCTTCGTAAAACGTCGGGTCGATGCTCGCGAGGACGGTCTCCTGCTCGACGACGCTGCAATAATCGACGTGTCCGGACGGCGAAGCGGGATCGTCGCCGAATCCGACGATCAAACCGGCAACCTGGGCCCCGACGTTCACGACCTCTTCCGGCATAAGCGTTCCAGTCGCATTGACGGTGGAGAGAAGATCGCCGCTTCGGATCGCTACCGTACGAAGTCGTGTCGTCGGGCCGGCCGAGGTTTTCCGGGAAACCAGGTAAGCCATACCGCACCCCAATCCGAGCAGAAGTAGGATTAAAATCAGCTTTTTCATGGAAATGCGGATGGGTTCGGAGAACAAGGTCGCCCTGACGCGAAAGCGTCAAGGATATAAACCGCACTCCTTCGAAAAAGTTTCACGAATTGAAGTCTCTTCAAAAAAAGGTACAATGATTCGCGTCAACCCTCGTGAGCGGCGGGCTTGCCCCGCGTTCGTGTGATGAAACGCGGAGCCTCACTCACCCAGATTTTACCCTTTTTCAAAAAGATCACCATAAACATGAGCGAAAAAGTCATTATCATCGGAAGCGGGCCGGCCGGTTGGACCGCGGCGATTTACGCCGCGAGAGCGGAAATGGCTCCGCTGCTGTTCGAAGGAGCGGTTTCCGCGGAAAATCAGGCCAACAGCACGCTCCCGATGGGCCAGCTCGCTCTGACGACCGAGGTCGAGAATTTTCCCGGCTTTCCGCCCGGGAAGATTGAACAGTTCCTGGACACCTCGCTCCAGGACGACCGGAAAATGATGATGGCCCCGCACGATCCGGCCCAACTCGGCGTCAGCGGCCCGGAACTCGTCGAACTGATGCGGGCGCAAGCGGTCCATTTTGGAACCCGGGTCGTTTCGGAAGATGTCGTCGACGTCGATTTCGAGAGTCGCCCGATGGTTCTGACCTGTTCGTCCGGCGAGAAATACGAAGCGGAAACCGTGATCGTCGCGACGGGAGCGAGGGCGAATTACCTCGGTTTGGATTCGGAAAACCACTTCAAAAACCGCGGCGTGAGCGGCTGTGCGGTTTGTGACGGCGCGCTTCCCCGGTTCCGCAACAAACCGGTCATGGTGATCGGCGGCGGCGATTCGGCGGTCGAAGAAGCGGACTACCTCGCCAAATTCGCGTTGAAAGTCTACCTGGTTCATCGCCGCGACCAACTTCGCGCCTCGAAAATCATGGCGCAGCGGGCAATGAATCACCCGAAAATCGAGATTCTCTGGAACCGCATTCCCAAAGAGGTCGTCGGCAACGACAAGGACGGCGTCACGGGCGCCGTTCTGGAAAGCACGACCGGTGAACCGACGATTTCGGTCGAAGTGTCCGGTTTTTTTCTCGGCATCGGCCACACGCCCAACACGGCGTTTCTCAAGGGGAAACTGAAGTTGACGGATAAAGGTTTCATCGACCGTCCGATCCCGTTCCGAACGAACACGAGCGTCGAGGGGGTTTTCGCGGCGGGAGACGTTGCGGACGATTATTACCGCCAGGCGATTTCCGCCGCCGGAACCGGCTGCATGGCCGCCCTCGACGCCGAACGGTATCTTGCCGCGAAAGAATAGCTACAGGCGGAAGTACCAAGTCAGCAAATTAACCTTCGAGAAAAACGAGTCCTTTTTGGTGCTTCAAAGTGATAAGTGAGAGGTGATAAGTGATAAAATTGCGAAAAAACAGAAATATCACTTATCACTTTTCATCTATCACTTCTCCGGATTAACGTAGGCAATTTTAGGCTTTCGCCAGAAAGTAAAATGCCGAAAATATTCGAGTGAGAAATGATGTCATTCGGAGCGCAGTGTACTCACGAAGCGAAAGCCTGTCCTGAGTACTCGAAGGAAATCTGGTATATCCGGCCAACACGCATTGAGTTGCGAACTCCGCTTGAAACCAGATCCTTCGGAGTACCTCAGGATGACAAAACCGGCATAAAACTTTCTGGCCTTAGTAACTTTGCAGTAGGTTGTTATCGAACTAACGGGTCTTGGTTCACTTGACAATTTGAGAACAGGATATAGAATCGATCGAATTGTCCCAATCAATAGATAATTATTTATCGATTAGATGGTTTCCCGTTCCTCATTCACCTTCCTCGGAGGTCTTTTATGGTCGAAGCGGCCGCAAACAAGGGTTTGGAATCTTCCCGAAAATTCAACAAGGTTTGCGAAATTCTGGAAACAAACCACTACGACGGAGCGCGTTTGATTCCGATCCTGCAACAGGTTCAGGAGTTTTACCGCTATTTGCCGGAAGATATCCTTAATTTCATCGCGACGTCGCTTGATCTTCCCGCCGCGCACGTGTACGGAGTCGCAACCTTTTACGCCCACTTTACACTGGTTCCCAAGGGGAAGAACATGGTCAAACTCTGCGACGGAACCGCGTGTCACGTGCGCGGTTCGGAGCACATATTGCGGGCGCTTCAGAAACGGTTGAAACTGTCCGACACGAAACAGACGACCGACGACATGCTCTTCACGGTCGAAACCGTCTCCTGTCTCGGCGCCTGCGGTCTTGCTCCGGTTCTCGTTTTGAACGAAAGAGTCCACGGCAAGGTCACCCCCGAAGGAGCCGTCGAATTGATTGAAAAGATATTGCAGGAAGAAAGTTAGGAAAGATGACAGAGGACAGACGACAGAGGACAGGAAAAGAAGAGCGACAAACCACTTTCGTTTTTCCCCTCTGTTACGCTCTCTCCTAAAAAAGAGACTCCTGCCTTCTGTCGTCTGTTGTCTGCAATCTATCTTGTCCTCTATCCTCTATCCTCTAAACCATGTCCAAATCAACAGCCAATCATCAACTTCTCACCCAATATACCGACGAATATAATACCGCGACGAAAAACACCAAGCGTCGGATCGTCGTCTGCTCCGGAACCGGTTGCGTCGCCACCGGGTCGATGGAAGTCTATTACGCGCTCGAAAAGAAAATCGCCGAACTCGGACTCGATGTCGTCATCGCTTTGAATTACGAAAAAGGGGAGGACCAAACCGGCAAAGGGAGCCAGTTCCTGCACCTGTCCAAAAGCGGTTGCCAAGGTTTCTGTCAAGCCGGGCCGCTCGTTTCCGTCGAACCGGACGGACTGCTTTATACATGTGTCCAGCTTGCCGACGTCGATGAAATTTGTGAAACGACGCTGCAAAAAGGGGGCGTCGTCGAACGGCTCTTGTATGTTGATCGACAAACGAACAAAAAATGTGCCGGTCCGAAAGAGATTCCGTTCTACCGACGTCAGAGCCGGACGGTTCTGGAGCATTGCGGACACTTCGATCCGGAAGACATTCACGAGTACATTGCCAACAGCGG
>JAVBTU010000246.1:0-3814 GCA_031556015.1 Thermoguttaceae bacterium | reverse complement strand
ACGCGTACACTCGTCTTTCATCGAAAGGTGTAATCGCTCGACGACCGCTATGGAGCCGTGTTTGCCCACGGCTCCGAATCTTGGCTTGATATTTCGATTGCGACACCACTCCAGGGTTTCGCTGCAATAGAATTGTGCCCCGTGATCAAGAACCAGATACTTCGGTGTCACATTGTTTTCCCGACACATTTCCTCGAAGGCGTCAACGACGTCCGAACCGGTGGGACACTTCAGAAAAACTTTCTCGCCCACCAACCGACGGGAGAAATGATCCATCACGTTCAATACATGATAGCAGTACGGATGATCCTGGGGGATCGCTTCGGGCTCGACACCGAGAGCGAAGCCTTGAGCAGTCGGCACCAATGTGATATCGCCTCCCCACACATGATCGGGATACTTCGATGTGACGATGCGAGGCGTCACCAAGTCGGGCGGGATTTCGATCTCCTCCGTCTGTTGGGGCGGTTCCGTTAGAATTTCGGACATGGCAAACGGCGGAAAAGGCGTTGACTGCTCCGTCCGGAAGTGAAAATCCTGTACCGATTATCTCCGAAAGGCTGTGCGGTTTCAAGAAGCGAGTCTTGATTTTTCTCCGAGTTTCGGCTACAGTAACGTCAGGGCTCCAGGTCTTTCCGAAAAAGCATGCAATAATCATCCAGAAAGGACTTCAGCGGGCATTCCTCTTTCTCGGCGCTGTTCCGAGACTGACCAAGTTCGGCACTTCAAAGTTGGCGTCAAGAAGATTGTGGGAGGTCGCGGGCAGGAAACCGAATAAAGTCGAAAGAGTAAGAATAGGTCACGAAAGGGAGGTTGTCAAAAATAAATCCGTAACACTTGAACACAGGGCGGCAGGGCCGCCAGCCAAAACGAGCTGCCGCTCGGACAAGTGTTCGCTTCCGATGGGCGCTGACATCGTGAAAAAATTCAAGATGTTCGATGTTAGTAACACAGAAAGGGTATATGATGAGAGCAACTTGTCCGTTCTTTTCAATACTTCATGGGAATGTTCACACTTTCCCGATACGCCGTTTTTTTTGTAAAACGATCTTTTACCTGTTTTTTTCTTTTTTCCTTGTTCTCGTTTTTTTCGCAGAACTCGGATCGGCTCAGTCGAATGCGGCGGTTGCGAAAAATTCGCGGGATATTGACCGATTCGTGGGAAAACCGGTGGACGTTGCGTCCAGTGCTTACTCCTTTTTTGCGAACCGTCCCATCAACGAGAATTCCCCGGAATCTTGGCTCGCTCTGAAATACTTTGCACGAATTCCGCTCAATCGTCCGATGAACGCCGAGGACGCTGTGAAAAATCCGACTTTGAAAAAAGTGCTCGCTTCTTTCCTTTGGGAAGAAATTCGACCGATCACACAAATCAAATTTCAATGGGCGGCGGATGCGAAAAAGCCCGATCTGAAAGAGTTGAATTTAACCATTTTACTCCATAAAGGGAGTGCGAGTTCTTGGTGGAACAATCTCGCTCCTCAGCGCGAAAAAATCGAACCGACGGTTTCCGCCGACGGATTAAACTGGACCTTCGATCTGAACACCGAAACCTGCGGAGTGATCCTCGCTCTGGAAAACGAAAAAACCGCCGCCGATTACGACGTTCCGAAAATCGAAATTTTTACCCCCTTTCTTTGGAAAGCGATGGATGTCGAAATCGAATGGGGATTCGAACCGAACACGGTGAAAAAGGATTACAGTGGTCGGATCGAATCGTACGATGGTCGAATCGCCGAGTTGATTTCCCTGCCGAAAGACCAAACCACGAAAGTCGGCGCCAACGGATCGTGGACTTCCACAGAAAACTCTTCGGAGAACTCGAAAGCCGTAGAAAAGCGGCGCGGTCTCCAATTTCATCTTCTGTATTCCGGAGTGTCCAAGTGGAAAAAGGAACAGCCTAAACGGTGAGACGAGAACCATTCTCCAATCCGGAGCGACCAACGGGGCTTTGACGGGGAAAATGGAAAACGCCGCAGAACTCGATTCCGTTGCTCTTGAGCAGGGCGATATGGTTTTGTTCATTGTCGGAGCGAATGGAGGACACCACTGCGATTCCGTGTCCGTGAATCTCGTGATTTCCGAAATCGTCGGAGAACAACGAGTTTGGGATCTTGCTCGATTTTTCCTTGCCAGTTCACAAACGAGCGAGTCTCGAAGTAATCCCGCCGCAGATTCGTACGGGAATGCAGGAGTTTGGGAATTTTTCTCGGAAACTTCCTTGAGTTTCCCTGATCCTTCGTCCGTTATTTCGGAACCGCCGATTGAATTGCAATCGCAAGCGACGACCGCCCGAGAATATCTCGCGGAACGAAAATCGAGAAATTTGAAAACGATCCGACAGCAAGTTCGGGAACACGAAGAACAAACATGGGAAAACGCGATGAAAACCGTGTACGGCGACAAACTTTGGCCGGAATTTCCAACGCCGCCAACCGGTTTTGAAACGCCGATGAAAGTTCAAGTCCCTTCCGCCGCACTTACGGCCCAGTGGAATCTCGGATACTGGCATTTAGTAAGACATGCGGAAAAACACCCGGAAAACGGAAGGCTTTGGTTCAACGATTTCCCTTACGGAATTCTCGCGGCGGAAAATTATTTGGTTTTCTCCGTGCTGGACCAGCTCGGCGGACACAAAGCGGCGGAAGACGGTTTAGACCAATGGATTTCGCTCCCGCTGGAACATATATCGCACAAAGACCACACCGGGGGAACGCTCCCGGGCCGTCCTACCGGATTGTTCACCGACGGATACGGAAGCCTTTCTTTTGCCGTTGGACCACCCGGATACGGCGGACACATGGACGCGGTTCATGCATTCGGCCCAGGAAGCATCGGTTGGGCAATGGTCGAGCATTACCGATTGACCGGCGATAAAGATTGGCTGAAAGCGTCCGCCCCACGGATAAATGCAAATATCCAGTGGATGAAAAAGCAACGCAAAGTGAACGAACAAATGGTTCCCGGCGGAGAACGACTTTGGTGCAAAGGACTTCTCCCGGCCTTGCAAGTCACCCCGGACAGTGGAGGAACTTGGATGCAGTTTTACGAATGTGAAGCGTATTACTGGTCCGCAATCGCAGAATACGCAACAATTCTCGGCGAAGTCGATTCGAAAACCGCCGCAAAATTCCAAGCGGAGGCCGAAGATTACGCCCAAGAACTGAAAAGAGCTGTGGAGCGTTCGATTGCCCTTTCGCCGGTTGTTCCGGTTCGGGACGGGACGTTCCATTCGGTAATTCCGTTCGGCTGTTACATTCGGGGATTAGGGACCGGAGCTTGGGGATGGAAACGGGACGGTTCCGGCGGACATGTCGGACCGCTTTATTGGGAAACGGTTCAATCCGCCGCTCCGCTGATCAGTCCGACCGGACTCTTATCGGTTCATGATGTACGAGTGCAGGGATATATCGACGTGCTGGAAGATCGTTTGCTTTTGGAAAACCCGAAATTGAAAATGCGTATCAATCCGACGAACTGGTTTGCCGGAGGTTGGCACTATCAAGGAGGACTTGAACGGACGGCGAACATGTCCCTTGCCGGCGACGATATTGAGCCGTTTCTTCGCACTTGGTTGAATCTTTATGCGATTAATATTCTCTACGACGATGGGTACGTCTTTAACGAGCACACGACGCAGGGACCGCCGGACAAAATTTTTGAAGAAGCGGCTTTTCTGGAACGATTTCGAAATCTCTTGGTGATGGAAGAAGGACAAAATCTCTGGATCGCTCGGGGAACGCCCCGGGCTTGGTTGAAACAAGGAGAAAAAATTTCCGTCCAAAATGCACCGACGTGGTTCGGAGACCTCAGT
>JAVBTU010000408.1:0-3558 GCA_031556015.1 Thermoguttaceae bacterium | reverse complement strand
GGCCTTGGAATCGTGACGAGTCCCTCTTGCCAGGGACTGCTTTTTGACGTTAGAATCACAGTATTCTTTAATTTCGCCCGGCCCCATTTCCACGAATTGCGACCGGAATTCTCCCCGGTTTTCGACCGGAATCCACACCAGATCGATACTCGGCTGAGTCCGTTCTTTTTCGAACTTCAAATACTGTTTCGGTTCCCAATCGTTTATGTTCATTTATTGATACGCAAAAGAAATCTATTATGGTTTTATACCTTGCTTGCCCCTATTCGCATCCCGATCCGGCGATTCGGGAATATCGTTATTCCACCGTCAATCGAGTGGCGGCTCAACTCATGAAAGCGAACATCGTCGTTTTCAGCCCGCTCAGTCACAGCGTCCCGATTGCCCGGCATCTTCCCGATATCGAAATGGAACACCAATTTTGGATGCTCCAGGATTTGCCGCATCTACGTCGTTGTGAAGAACTGTTAATCTTGGGCCTTCCGGGCTGGCAACAAAGCCGGGGTGTATGCGAGGAGATGTTCAAAGCCCTTGCCTGGCGGAAACCGATTACGCTCATTGAGGAAAGCGACATCGAAAACCTTCCAACGATCCCGGCGACGGCCCGACGGTTCTTGAAATCGTCGATTCTTCCCGATGCACCGTCGGCAACGTAACGTTACTTTCCATCGAGAAAATCCTGCGTTGTCTTAATCTCGGCATAAAAGAAACTCAATGCCGAGAGAAACGCCGCGTGAACGTCGGCGGCAGCCACGGTTTTGCCCTGAAATTCCAGATCGCGCGTCGCACAGGCGTCACCGATCACGATGAAATTCAGCCCCAAGTCTTTTCCCGCTCGAACGGCTGCATCGACGCACATGTGCGTCATCATTCCGCACAGAACGACCGTTTTCGCTTCGACTCGCCAGAGTTCATCGATCAATCCGGTTCCACGAAACGCGTTCGGATAATGTTTTTCGACGACCGTTTCACCTTCCAGCGGTTTGACGTTCTCATGAATCTCCGCGCCCGGTGAATGCTGTCGGAAAAACGGCGCCTGCGCAGTCGTATTGATGTGCTGAATATGGAAGATCGGCCAGCTCTTTTCACGGAAGCGCTGAAGTACACGCTTGGCATTTTCACTCGCTTCCAGCGCGCCGACGAGCGGGAACGCTCCGCCGTCAAAATAATCGTTCTGGATGTCGACGATCATCAAAGTCTGTTTCGTGTTCATGTTCGGGGGGGCGGAAAGTGTAAAGATGCTTGTTTTTGAAACGTCCCTTCATTCTACCACAGGTTGTCGGTAACGGCAATCGAATCTTCATTTTTTATTCTCATGTCGGAAAAAATCGACCCCGGTGCTTTGATGCCGGAAACGCTCGCTCTGCTCCTGACGAACGCCGGGAAGCGGCTCATTACGGAAGAACAAGTACGAATCGTCGCGGAAATGGGCGACCTGATTTCGCCAAACGGTACGATTAATCTCATTCAATACGCCGCATTCCTGGCGAAAGAATCGGAAGGAAAAAACTTTAATGACTGAAAAAATCAATCCGCAATCGTTGAAGCCCGCCGCGCTGATGCGAATTCTGAACACGGCGGGATATGGAACGGTCCTCACCGAACACCGGCTGCGGCGTCATCGGAACCGGGCCGGGTATGCCATCGGGTCCGAAAAGACGATCAACCTGTTTCAGTACGCCGCATGGTTGACGCTGGAGTTTTTTCGCGAAAAGCCGCAAACGATGGACTATCTCGAAAAGAAGCGGCTCGTCAATCTCAAGAGTCTCGAAGCGGTCCGGGCGGCGCAGGACATCGGAAATATTCCCGAAGTGGCCGACCCGGATCGCAAAGCAGCGTCATTGGCGTCGTTCAGGACGTTTTGTGAAACGTATTTTAACGAAGTCTTTTATCTCGACTGGTCGCCCGACCATCTGCGGGTCATCGAGAAAATCGAGCGGGCGGTGTTACAAGGTGGCTTGTTTGCACTGGCAATGCCTCGCGGGAGCGGGAAGGCTCTTGCGATTGACACCTTGATTCCGACCGTCCGGGACGGCTTTATCTATTGGAAACGGATGCGCGAGATTGAGGTCGGCGATTTCGTCCTTGACGAAAACGGCGGGTCGTGCCGGGTCGAATTTGCGACCGAAGTCATGCACGATCATTTGTGTTACGAAGTCGGAATTACGGGCGGCGAGCGGATCGTCTGTGACGCCGAGCATTTGTGGTACGTTCATACCGGCTTCGGGTGGGAAACCCGCACGACCGGATCACTCGTCGATCACTATGGATATCGTCTGCCGGATTCCTATCCGCATTATGCGAGACGTAAAATTGAAACGGTCAAAATAGTTCCTTCGGTGCCGGTTCGTTGTATTCAGGTCGATTCCGCAAGTCGGCTTTATTTGGCCGGGGAGTCTTTCGTACCGACCCACAACACCGTTCTCTGTCAAACGGCGGTCGTTTGGGCGGCTTTGTCCGGCGCGGCACCATTCATCTGTTTGATCGCCGCCAGTGCCGACCGGGCGCAGAATCTTTTGGAGAACATCAAAACGTGGCTTGAAACGAATATTCTGCTGCAAGAGGATTTTCCGGAAGCGTGTTTTCCGATCAAGTGCCTCGAACGAATCGCGAACCGGCAAAAAGGCCAAAAATATCTCGGCGAGCCGACCCGGATCGAGTGGTCTGCCGATAAAATCGTACTCCCGACAATTAGCGATTCGCGAGCCAGTGGTGTCGTCATCACTTGCAGCGGAATGCACGGCAGTGATATTCGCGGCCAACAGCATGCGAGGCCGGACGGGCGCGTCGAGCGTCCTTCGTTGGTTTTGATTGACGATCCGCAAACGACGGAGTCGGCATGGTCCCGTTCGCAATCGGAACGCCGAGAAGCGATTTTGGCCGGGGACGTGCTGGGAATGGCAGGACCGGGCAAAAAGATCGCTGGACTCATGGCGTGTACGATTATCCGGCCAGACGATATGGCAGCGAGGATTTTGGATCGTGAAAAGCATCCGGACTGGCAGGGGGAACGGACGCAACTGGTTTACTCGTTTCCGAAGAATGAAAAACTTTGGGCCGAGTATTCGGAAATGCGCAACGATTCGCTCCGCAACGACGGTGACGGTCGTGTCGCAACGGAATTCTACCGCGAGAATCGGGAAGCGATGGACGCCGGGGCGGTCGTCGCATGGCCGCAGCGGTTCAACTCCGACGAAATCAGTGCTTTGCAACATGCGATGAACCTGAAATTCCGGGACGAACTGGCGTTTTATTCGGAATTCCAGAACGAACCGAAAGTGCAAGACCTCGGCGAAGAGATGCTCACCGTCGAGGATATCATCGCGAAAACCAACGGGACGCAGCGTGGCGTCATTCCGCAAGGGAGCCAGCACCTGACGATGTTTATCGACGTTCATCAGAACGCGCTCTTTTGGATGATGACCGCTTGGGAACCGAATTTTACCGGGTATATCGTCGACTATGGGACGTGGCCGGACCAGCAACGGGAATACTTTACGCTTCGCGACTGCCAGCGGACGATCCAGCAAGCGAGCGGTGGTGCCGGACTGGAAGCGT
>JAVBTU010000077.1:0-3351 GCA_031556015.1 Thermoguttaceae bacterium | reverse complement strand
CCGCTTCTTTCAACGTCGCGTTGCCGAGTTTCGTTTCCGTACGCATCCAATCCCGAAGCGATTGCGGAACCTCGATTTGCACGTTCCGGGCAAGCACCTCCGGACGCCGATTGAGTCGATCGAACACTTCGACCAACGCGGGAAAGCGATTGATTCCCCGGCTTTTCGAATAGAGATTCACGAATTCGATCGTTTCGCGGGCGTACTTGCTGATCCCTTTGAGCCCCCAAACATGAATCGTGTTCGGCGCAAAACATTCCTTCTGCTTCAACTCCATCGTATCGAAAGCACAACCGTCCGAGTCGATCCCGATCAAAAATTGATGTTTGGGGGTGTACATGTGTCTGAAAATCGTGTTAGCCACGGGGCCTGCCCCGTGTTTTAAAATGAGAAATGAGAAATGAGAAATGTGATAAATTACGCTCGCTTACGCTTCCCGCTCTGTTTTTTCTCATTTCTCATTTCTCATTTCTCATTTTTTTCCTCCACCAATCCCGAAAGGAGCCTTCCTTGGGCGGTTGCGGCAAAGCTCGGCCTCGGGTCCATTGGCCCAATTGCAGCGGGTGATACGGCAAAAACGGGGCCGCTTTGATTCCGAACTTGACCAGCGACATCGTCGCGCGAAAACGGAAGTCTCCCTTCATCGCGACGGCGTATCCGAACCAGGTCAGCTTGTCGAGAATCGATTGGAACGAAACATCCGCTTCTTCGACCGCTTTTTTCCGCAGTCGGACCATCTGGTGCGCAAGGTCGATCTTCACCGGGCAGATTTCGCTGCACGCTCCGCAAAGAGAACAAGCGAACGGCAGCTTGCCCGCTTTTTTCATGCCGACCAGTTGCGGCGTCAAAATCGAGCCAATCGGGCCGGGATAGACCCAGCCGTACGCCCAACCGCCGACATGCCGGTACACCGGGCAGTTGTTCAGGCAAAGCCCGCAACGAATGCAGTGGAGCGTTTTGCGATGATGCGATTGCGCGAGAATTTTCGAGCGGTTGTTGTCCAAAAGAATCAGGTACATTTTCCGCCCCTGGACCGGCCCGTGGAACAGGTGGACGTACGAAGTCAATTTCTGCCCGGTCCCCATTCGCGGCAGCATGTTCAAGAAGAGCGGCAAATCGGCCAGTCGCGGGACCAGTTTTTCGATTCCCATCATCGCGACGTGAACTTTCGGCGACGAGGTCGAAAGGCCGATGTTCCCTTCGTTTTCGACCAGACAGAGCGTTCCGGTTTCCGCGACGCCGAAGTTGACGCCGGAAAGTCCCATGTCGGCTTGGACGAATTTTTCGCGGAGCCGTTTCCGGGCGATCATCGTCAATTCTTCGTGAACGGCGGTGTACGGTTCGCCGAGTTTGTCCGCGAAAAGTTGACCGATGTCCGCCGCCGAAAGATGCAACGCCGGAGTTACGATATGCGTCGGCCTTTGTCCGGCCAATTGAACGATATATTCGCCCAGATCCGTTTCGATCGCTTCGATTCCGTTTTCCGCGAAGAAGTGATTCAGGTTCGTTTCCTCGCTGACCATCGATTTCGCTTTAACGACGGTTTTCACGCCGTGCTCCCGGGCGATGTTCAGGGCGTATCGGTTCGCTTCGTCGGCGTCTTTGGCCCAGAGGACCGTGATTCCTTTGGCTTTGAGGTTCGTTTCGAATTGTTCCAGGAGCGTGTCGAGATTCGCGACGGTGTAGGCTTTGATGTCGTGAGCCCGTTGTCGCCAATCGGGCCAGCGGTCCAAAGCCCAGCAGAGTTCGAGAGTCCCCGCCGCGGAGCGTTCGGACGTGATTGCCAAGGACTCGGGCCCGTGCGGCTCGACCAGTCCTTTGTTTTCGTTGACTAAAAATTCGGCTCCGGACATGGTAGTGGAGAAAAGTAATGTCGAGGAAAACAACACGAATACGAATCGGAATTGTATTCCATGAGCCCCGAACAAACAAGGCGTGTCGCTTGACGTTCCCAGATTCGGGCAGACCGCTAACACGTTTTTCGTATTAACCTCAAGCGTCAGCGCGGGGTGGAAAGCAAGGGTTTCACGACGTCCGAAACGCATCGAATCAGTTCGGCGCGGGAAATCGGTTTGGCCAGGTAATCGTTACAGCCGATGTCGAGACACTTCTGCCGATCTTCCCGCATCGCGTGGGCGGTCAACGCGACGATCATTCCGGTATAGCCGTTTTTTCGTAACAGATCGGTCGCGGTGTACCCGTCCATGATCGGCATTTGCATATCCATGAGGATCACGTCGAACGGTTTTTGCATGTCCTGTTCGTCCATCGCGGTGTCCACGGCATCCTCGCCGTTTTCCACTTCACAAACCTCGGCCCCCGCTTTGCGGAGCAGTGTCGAAATCAAACGGCGGTTGTCCGGTCCGTCCTCGGCGAGCAGGACGCGGACGTTTTGCAAGGCTTTTCGGGATCGCTCGAACGTTTCCTCCTGAACATGATCCGGAGCGACGAGCCGGAAATGCGGGGCGAGATCGCCGTACGGCATGACACCGTCGTTCGTTTTTCGCTTCAACGGAAGGCGAACGGTGAACGTTGTTCCCTTCCCGGAAGTGCTGGACACGTCGATGGACGCGTCCATCAAGTCCAGAAGCCGCTTCGAGATCGCCAGTCCCAGCCCGGTTCCGCCGAAGCGACGCGTCGTCGAAGCGTCCGCTTGCTGGAACGGTAGAAAAACCTTCTCCACCGCCTCCGGTGTCATGCCGATCCCCGTATCCCGGACGACCAGGACCAGGATTCCCCGGTCTTGCGTCTTCGCTTCCCAGGACACCATGAGTTCGACGCTTCCTTTTGAAGTGAACTTAATCGCGTTGCCGACCAGGTTGACCAGGACCTGTTTCAAGCGGACGTAATCGCCGTCGATCGTTTGCGGGATTTCGCCGGAAGAAACGACCGTGAACGCGATGCCCTTTTTTTTCGCCTCGATTTCATGGAGAGAGTGAATTTCCTCCAGCAGCATCAGGAGATTGACCGAGCGGATTTCCAAGTTCATCTTTCCGATATCCGCCTTGGAAAAATCGAGGATGTCGTTGATCATCGCGAGGAGGAACTGGCCGTTGGCGAGGATCACTTTCATCGCGTTTTCGCCTTGACTGACCAGGTTTTCCAATTCGTCCCAACCTTCACGACGTTCTTTTTGATACTCGGGACGCCGGAGAATCCGGTGCAGCGGGAAAAGGTAGTCGTTGAGAACCAAATCGGAATACCCGAGGATCGCCGTCATGGGGGTTCGGATTTCATGCGACATGTTGGCGAGGAATTGTGATTTGATAATCGTCGCGGATTCCGCTTTTTCCCGGGCCTGCTCCAAACGGAGTTTGTGGTTGCGCCAATTATTGTTTTCGTCGAGGATTC
>JAVBTU010000394.1:0-4538 GCA_031556015.1 Thermoguttaceae bacterium | reverse complement strand
TTCAATTTCGATTCGTTCAGCGAAATCAAGCTGTCGAACGAGAACCTTGCCGTTTACGCCGCTCCGCACAACGGCGGAATGATGTACGAACTTGACCTGAAATCGATTTCGCACAATCTCCTGGCAACGATGAGCCGCCGTCCGGAATCGTATCACGGATTGATCCATCGCGCGGCGGCCGATCCGAATACGGTCGACGTCAACGGCAACCGCGTCGTGTTCAAACAGGAAGGGTTGGAACGCCGAATTCAGTACGACCGATATCCGCGAAAGAGTTTGATCGACCTGTTTTACGACGCCGACGCGAGTTTCGATGCGGTTCGCTTCGGACAGGCCGGGCAGCACGGCTCGTTCGTCGACGGCGTTTACGAATCGGTGATCCGCAAAAAACCGGGCCGGATCCAGCTCTTGATGTCGTGCGATGGGACCGCTTACGGGGCTCCGATCCGAATCCAAAAGGGGATCACGCTCAGCGCCGGGAGCAATGAACTGGAAATCGCGTACCGACTGGAAAACCTGCCGCGGAATTATCGAATGCACTTCGCGGTCGAGCTGAATTTCGCCGGACTGCCGGGCGGGGCGGACGACCGGTATTTCGAAACGGAAACGGCAAGCGAAACGAAACGGCTCGGCAATCTCAGCTCGAACCTCGATCTTTACGGAGCGAGAAATCTTTCTTTGACGGACCGGTGGTTGGGGATCAAGGTCGATTTCCGCTCTTCCCGGGCGACGGATCTGTATGCGTTCCCGATCGAATCGGTCAATCAGTCGGAGGGGGGTTTCGAATCGGTTCACCAATCGGTCTGCGTTCAGCCGCACTGGATCCTGGAGCCGGAATCGGACGGAAGCTGGTCGGTCGATTTGACGATTGCATTTACCGCAGTGGAGGAATAAAATAGAAAGGAAGCCCCTCATATTTGTTTCGTTTTCTTAATATCGACTTTTTCCCGAAAGGAGATGACCATGAGCGTTCTTGCCAATCGACTGATTGTCGTTCCGATCGATATGTCCGAGTTTTCCATGAAAGCGCTCCGGGCGGCCGCGGAAATCGTGGATGATCGGGACCATTTGCGGATTATTCACGTTTTGCCGATTCTGGAACCCGCCGAGCCGGGAATCATCTGGAGCGCCGTCGACGATGTGACGCGAATCGAACGGATCAAGGAAACGCTCCGGGATTTCCTGAAGGAGCACGGATATGAGAACCTGAACATCGAGATCCGTCTCGGCGATCCGGGCAACGAGGTCACGCTTTATGCCGAGGAAATCGACGCCGGTTTGATCGTGATTCCGTCTCACGGACGAGGCGTTTTAACCCGAAGCCTGCTCGGCTCGACGACCGACCGCGACGTTCATTTGGCGCAGGGTCCCGTGTTGGTTCTGAAAGAAAAACCGCAAACGAAAAACGACGCAAAGACAGCGGATCAGTTATAGCCTTGGCATCACGCCCGCGAACGACGCCGCCTGTCCAGCTCCACGCTCCAACGATGCCCGTAAAGCTTCGCGATTTGCTCCTTCGGATATTCGACGGCGTCAACGAGCGTTGTCACCACCGTGATCGTCTTGCCGCGACGCCCCACGGCGTTTCTTTGAGCGGTGAGGAAAAAGTAAGTTCCCCCACACCGAAAAAAACGGGGCGTACATTTCAGGTCCATTCTTTGGTAGAATACGGGGGATCCTTCTTAATTTTCATCCCACGTTTACCAAGAATATACGTATGAGATCGCGATTGTATTTCGTTCCGTGTTTCGTTCTTTTGATATTGATTGTGTATTCCAACACGTACGGAGCCGTCGAGGATATAGGGGTGGAAAACCTCGCACCGAAAGCGAAGGTCTCGGCAAAAAGCGAGTTCAGCGCCGATTTCGCCGCGAGAGGTGCGGTCGACGAACAGGTTCCCGCCGCTTTGGGCCGCGACGATTCCCGCCGGGCATGGGCGGTTTACGGACCGGACGGATTCGAAAGCTGGTTCCGCTTCGATTGGGACCAGCCGCAAACGATCGCCCAAGTCGTTTACTATGGTCGAACCGCCATGCTCATGGACGAATGCTTCAAAGATTACGAAATCCTGCTCGACGACGATCCGACTCCCGTGGTCCGAGGAACGTTCGAGATGAAACATGGAGCCCAGCCGATCAACCTGCCGAAGCCGAAAAAAGCCGGGTCGCTCACGATTCGGTTTTTGAACTCGTATACGACGACAACCAATCCCGGCGCGTCGGAAATCGCCGTCTTTCCCGAGGTACTCGCCCCGGAAAAACTCGCCGCATTTCCGTTTGAAAAACGGACCGAAGAAGAAAACCGCCTGGCCGAAAAACTCCAAGGCGGCGATTACGGATTCGACAAACTCCTGCTCGTCCATCGGCACCATCTTTCCATTTCACACGTTTACACCTATCACGTCGAAGGATTCGTTCCGGGCGGCGGCCTGTATGTTTATTCGCTGAAAGACGGATCGTTCCAGAAAATCGTCGATTCCCAAGACGGCATGATCCTGGACGCCTCGCTCCATTGGAACGGAAAACAGATTGTTTTTTCCTGGAAACGCGGCGGTCGGCAAATGGTCGATACGTTTTCGCAACTGCATGACATCAGTTTTGGGGAAACGCCGGACGAAAATTACCAGCTTTGGGCCGTGAACATCGACGGAACCGGATTGAAGCCATTGACCAATACGCCGTACAACAATCTCAACGCCTGTTGGCTTCCCGACGGCGGGATCGCGTTCATTTCCGACCGCAAACCGGCGTACGCTTATTGCTGGGTGGTCACCTCGCCGGTTCTTTACCGTATGGACGGCGACGGGAGCAATCAAAAACGGCTCTCCGCGAATTACCTCATGGATTTCACCCCCTCGGTGCTCAACGACGGGCGGATCATTTTCACGCGTTGGGAATATGTGGACCGCTGCGCCTGTCCGATCCAGAGTTTATGGACGATGAATATCGACGGAACGAACCTCGCCGGTTTTTTCGGGAACAGAATTCTTGCGCCGGGCACGTTCATGGACGCCCGAGCGGTTCCGAATTCGCAAAAAGTGCTGGCTCTTGCGACGAACCACAACTGGGACTGCGTCGGCGGGATCGTGCAAATCGACCGCCGATTCGGCTCCAACGCCATGGAGGGCATCCAAGTTATGACACCGGAAGTCGACGTGTTCGCGCCCGGCGATCAATGGGGCAACGGACTTCGCGGACCGTTCGAAAAACCGTATCCGCTGGATGAAACGACTTATCTGGTGACGAAATCCGGGTCCCTCCAAATCCGAACCGCCGACAATAAACGCGCTACGATATTGAATCCGGACATCGAAACCGGAATGGGATATTACAGCGTGCAACCGGTCCGGACCGTGCCGACGCCGCCGATCGCAAAGGCGTCGTCGCTCAACGAATCGGTCGTCTTGCCGGAAGACGGAAGCGTGTCGGGCAACTGGGCGGTCGTGACCATGCAAGACGTGTATAACGGCCTCGAACCGAACGTCAAACGGGGCGAAGTCAAACGGATCGCCGTGGTTCAGGAACTCGAAAAGGGGGTTCACTCGCCGATCGCAAGGAGCATTCCCGGCGCCGACCCGAACGCGAGGGAATGTTTAGCCGTGTTCGGATTTCAATTTCCGTTGGTCTCCTGTGGGGCGACGTATTCGCCGAAAAAACTCTGGGGATTCGCCGACGTCGCCGAGGACGGTTCCGCGAGCTTCATGGTTCCCAGCGAACTCCCGATTTATTTTCTCGCCCTCGACGCCGAAGGCCGGGCCGTACAGCGTATGCGGACGTTCACGCACCTCATGCCGGGCGAAGTGCAAAGCTGCGTCGGGTGTCATTCGGATCGCAATTCCGTGACACCGCAGCAAAACACGGTCTTGGCGAAACGGGTCGTCCCGCAGGATTTGCAGACTCCCGATTGGGGCGTCAAAGGATTTTCATACCAAGAGGTCGTTCAACCGGTTTGGGACAAGCATTGCGTCGGCTGCCATAATCCGCGGCAAAAAGACGGCGGCGTCGATTTGGTCGGGGATTACACCGATTTCTTCAACGTGTCCTACGACCATTTGGCGAGAAAGGGAACCAACGGTGAAACGAATTACAGGTATAACGGCGTCCGAAAAGACAGCCGCGACGAAGGAGCCAGTCCCTACACGAGTTGGCTTTGGACGATCAACGGGGCGGAATGGAACATTTTGGAAATCGAACCGCGTCGCTGGGGAAGCCCGGCCAGCCCGCTGGTCGAATTGATCCGCGACGGACACCCGGACAAAGAGGGTGTCAGGCGAATCGACGTGCCGCAAGCCGACCGGGAACGGGTTTACAACTGGATCGACCTCAACGTCCCGTATTATCCGACGAGCGCATCGAATCACCGCACCCAACTCGGTTGTCGCCGGATGTATCCGAACGATCTTGACGCCGTGCTTGCCGAAGTCGCGAGCCGCCGCTGCGTCGAGTGTCATTCCACGGAAATTCCCCGGGAATTTTACACGCGGTTTCTGAATCCGGAGGACAACGCGTTTCTCTTGGCACCGCTCTCGAAAGAAGCGG
>JAVBTU010000388.1:0-5358 GCA_031556015.1 Thermoguttaceae bacterium | reverse complement strand
CCTTTTTCAAGCAGTCCGACGATCGCGGCGTCGACTTCCTTGCCGGGGATTTCCTCCAGCGTCGCTTTCGCGGCGTCGGCGATTTCCGTGTCCGAATCGGAAGCCGCGTCGATCAGCATCGGGAGAACCGAAGCGTCGCCGATATTCTTCAACGCCGTAATCGCGGCGACCCGAACGTCCGTATTGCCGGACTGGACCAACATCGAAATCGGGATCAGCGACAGCTTTTTCGAGTCCGCGTCGACCCGATCACCGACGGCGAGGATCAGTTGAACTTGCCGCGCAACGTCTTTCACTTCCGGAATTTCCGTCAGGAGTTTTTGCGTCACGGCCGTTCCGGCGGGAAGTTCCCGGGCGGCTTTCATCGCAACGGCGAACAGTTTCGGATTGTCCGAATGAATCTGCTTGACGAGCAGCTCGACGCCATTATTACCTTGGGCGAGAATTTCGTGATAGACGGCGGATTCCTTTTGGAAATCCTTCGCCTCATTCATTTTCTGGATCGTCTGGAAGATTTTGACGGCGGAATCGGCCTTGCCTCGGGCGAGTTCTTTCTCACCGCAATGGAACGCGGCGTCGGCGAACGTCTGACCGAAGAGTTTGCGGGCCGGTTCGTGCTGTGCGTCGAGCATTTCGCCGCCGAAGAAGCGAACGGCGCCGTCTCCGGCAAGGGCACCGAACGCGGCAACCACGGCCTTGGCGACTTCCGGATCTTTGCGGCCCGCGGCGTCATCCGTTGCAACTAAAGCGTAAAGCGTCGCCTCGGCGTCCGTTCGACCGCGATTGGCAATGCTGTCGACCACGCCGACGAGCAATTTGCCGTTGAGTATTTTCGTCGCGTCGGCCAATGCGGCGTCGACTTCACCGCCCGGAATCTGTTCCAGGGCGTATCGGGCGTAATGGGCCGTTTTTTCGTCGGCCAACAGTTTCGCAAGCGTCGGGACCGCTTCTTTCGTTCCCTGGGTGGACAGACGATAGCACGCGAGCATCTTCAGGAACAGCATTTCATTTTCCGTTCCCGGCTGTTGAAGCATTTCGATCAGCGTCGCTTCGTTGGTCGTGGTTTGGAGATTCACCGCGATTTCGCCGTATTCTCCTTTCAGGGCTTCCGTCTTGGCCATCAGCCAATCCTGGGCGAAGACGGACGCGGAAAACAACATCGCCGTTACAAAAACCACGGCGGCTAAAAAATTTCGTTGATATTTCATGATGTTAGTCTGTTAGTAAGTCGGTAGTCGAAAATTAATAATTCGTAATTTGGAATTCGTAATTAGTAATTAAAAACGCCACGGTTCACGCAGCGCCCGGGAGCGCATCCGATTCGCTTCATCGTCGTTGACGAACGATTCCGTTTTCGGATCGAACGTCACTTTGCGTCCGAGCTGCCAGGCGATGTACGCACAGTGGGACGCGATGTGAGCCCACGCCGCGACGTTCGCGTTGGACGCCGGGTTGCGCCGCGTTTTGCAGCATTCGAGGAATTCGCGAATATGATTGTCCGGATCGGTCCCCAAGATTCCGAAGAACTTCAGTTCGCTCCGCAGCGCGTCGGACGAAACGGCCATCCGGCCCGTATCGCCGGTTTCGACCCAGCCTTCTTCACCGACATAACGGCACGAACAGGTTCCCAAGCCGAGCCAGCCGTGTTCTCGCATCACGAGCTTGACACCATTGGCGTAAAGGCAGTCGACGCGGTCGTTCTTTTGACCGTTTTCGTCGAGCACCGGCCAGTATTCGATCGGGACGGTGTCGTCCGACTGGTTGCCCCATTGGCAAAGATCGACGGTGTGCGAACCCCATTCGAGGATGCCGCCGCCGTGAAAATCGAAGAATCCCCGCCATTCGCCGCGAATGTACCGGGCGTTATACGGACGCCAAGGGCACGGACCGAGCCAACGATCCCAATCGACCTCTTCTTTCGGCGGTTCCGGTTCGGCGGGGAGCCAATCCTTGGTCGTCGCCGGTGCGAGCGTGTTGGCATGAACTTCTGTCAGTTTGCCGAGTTTGCCTTCGTGCGCCAGTTTCGCGGCAAGCTGGAAGTTGCCGATGTTGCGGCGCTGCGTTCCCGCCTGGAAGATACGTCCGTACCGATTCACGGCCTGTTCCACGGCCCGGCTTTCGGCGATGGTTAAAGAGAGCGGTTTTTCGCAGTAAATGTCCTTACCCGCTTTCGCCGCGCAGATGGACGCCATGGTGTGCCAACGGTCGCCGGTCGCGATCAGGACCGCGTCGATGTCGGGCCGATCGAGCAGTTCGAACATATCACGGTACATGACGCAATCGTCGTTGCCGTAGAAATCGTCCGCCATTTTTTTGATTTCGCGGCGACGGGATTCCCGGGTATCGGCGATCGCAAGGAACTTGACGACTTTTTCCCGCATGAACACGCCCAAATCATGTTGACCGCGACCGCCGATTCCGATTCCACCGAGCGTGATACGGTTGCTGGGAGCGACCGCCCCGTCCCGTCCGAGCAAAGGAGCGGGAATGTAATAGGGAACGGAAACCGCGGCGCCGAAAAGAGCGGCGCTTTTCAGAAATTGCCGCCTCTGCGTATTGACTGGTTTTGTCATTGTTGAAAATCCTTGTCTGTGTTGAGATTAAAAAAGGAAACCGTTCCCGCAAGTATACAGGAACGGCAAGGGAAGAAACAAGAGCGCGGAAATTTTTTTCCCCGGGAATCTCCGCGCGGTAATGGAAATGAATCTCTTTCTTTAGCCGGTACTCCGCGTCAGGTTTCTCACGGAGTAAGCCGCGGGCCTTGACGCCTCGCGTTCTTTTTCTCCGCCGCCGCGATGGAAGACGAGCAGGGCGAGAATCCCCAGCAGGAGGACGCCGATAATCACCAACAGGATCATGACCAATTGGCTCGAATCTTTTTCGACCGCGTGATGCATGACCGGTTGCTCCGGTTGCGTCGGATCGACGTCCAATTCCGCGGCGGGCCGCCGTTTGCGTCGTTTATTCTGGACGCTTGCCGGAACGGGAACCGGCGTCGCGCGGACCCCGAGCGTATCTTCCAAGTGCATCAGATGCTCCGCGACGGCCGCACGACCGAGGATCACCGAAAGTGCTTCCGAAGGCGGCCCGGAATCTTCGGGAGCTTGCATCGCGATCTCTCTCATCAACTCCGGCGCGCTGTTGGAAATAAGAACGTATTCCTCTTCGATCGGAGCTTGCGAATACACGTTTGGACGCGGCGCCGCGGCGACGTTCCCGTAATCCGGCGTCAACGGAGCGGCTTCCGGAGGTACCACGTTTTGCGGCTTCGGGGCCGGAGCTTTCAACGCGGCCGCCTTCTCCGGATTGACCACGAATTCCGTCGGCATCTCCGGCTCAGGAACCGACGCCTCCGCCGCTTGTTCCTCGACGACCATTTCGGTGCCGCAATCGCTGCAACGAAATTTCTGTCCCAGGAATTTTTCCTTGAACGTGTACGATTTACCGCAGGAACAAACGAGTGAGATCATGGAGCAGGAGTCAGGAGTCAGGAGTCAGGAGTTTAGCCCGAGCAGCGAAGCTGCCGGGTCAATTCATTCGTAATTAGTACTTAGTAATTAGTAATTCATAATTACTCCCCCAGTTCCGGTGCGATCGAATCGGCCCAGATTTTGTACCCTTCGGTCGTCAGGTGTAGGAAATCGGGCATGATTTCTTTCGGCAACGTTCCATCGGGCGCGAGAAACTTGCCGCCGAAATCGACGATCTGCACGTTTTTCATTCCGTCGAGTACGCCCGGCAGGCATTCGTTGATTTCGTTCACTTTCAGACGCGGCAATTCGTCCGGCTTTTCCGACCGCGGGAAAACCTTGAGAACCAGGACCTTGATGTCCGGATACTGTTTTTGCAGCTTCTCGACGATCGCCCGGATTCCCACGGCGACCTGGAACGGCGAATTTTTATGGGCGGGACTGCCGACGTTGTTCGTTCCGATCATGATTTCCGCGACTTTCGGCGCGACTTTTTCCGTCGGAAGATTGTCGAGCCGCCAGAGAACGTGCTGCGTCTGGTCGCCGCCGAACCCGAGGTTGATCGGATGGTATTTGCCAAACGTTTTGTCCCAAAGTTCTTTCTGTCCATCCCAACCGTGCGTGATCGAATCGCCGATCATCAGCAGGCCGACGTTCCCTTTCTCCATTTGCGCGACGTTCGCTTCATGTCGCTCTTTCCACCATTCGACTCCCATCAAGCTCGACGGTTCGGTCGCCGGATTTTTTTCGCCGAGCAGCTTGCTGAGAATCGGGTCGACCGTCCGCGCCCAGATTCCGTAACCGGCCGTGTTCGGATGCAGGAAATCGGGCATGATCTCCGGGGAAAGCGTTCCGTCGGTTTCGAGGAATTTCTTGTTGATGTCCAACAGCGCCACATTTTTCTCGTTTTTAAGAGCATCGGGCAGGTACGAGTTGATTTCGTCGACCAATTTCCGATATTTTCCGTCCGGTTTGTTGTCGCGGGGAAAAACGTTCAGGACGAGAATCCGCATCTCCGGATACGCCTTTTGAAGCCGGTTTACGATCGCCTTGATCCCTTCGGACGTTTCCTTCGGGTTCGTGCTGTCGTGTCCGACGTTGTTCGTTCCGATCATGATCATCGCGGCTTTGGGCGAGATTTTGTCCAGCGGCAGATGGTCGAGCCGCCAGAGAACGTTTTCGGTCCGGTCGCCGCTGAAACCGAGGTTGATCGGCTTGCGGAACGAGTAGTACATGTCCCAATAATTCTTTCCTCCGCCTTCCCAGCCGTGCGTGATCGAATCGCCGATCATGAGCAGGTCGATGTCCCCTTTGCTCATTTGCTCGACGTTTTCGGCGTGTCGTTTGACCCACCAATCATCTTTCTTATCTTCGGGAGTCACCGCGACATGCTGCGCGAAAATCGAAACCGCTGCGCTGAAAAAGAGCGCAATTCCCAGTAATGCGAGAGAGGTACGTTTCATGAGAAAATGGTTCTGGAAAGGGGGAAAACATGGAAATACCAGCCCCAAGCGCAATCGCGGGCATTCTTCTTGGAGCGCGGGCGCCTCGCCCGCCGGGGAGCGGTCGGGTTGTGTTTGCATCGTTCATTTCCGCTTGCGAAGCAGGCGAATCGCCTGCAAACCCAAGTGCGGGCGAGACGCCCTCGCTCCAAAAACGCTTAGGGCTACAGTAATCCACCCAGTTTACCACAGAAGAAGCGCGATTTCAGCCCCCCTGCCCGTCTTGCGCCCGCACCAGAAGCCGTTGGAAATATTCGGCGGCGATTCCGAGACTCCCGTCCGGTCGGAGCAGCCAAAAACCGCGAAGATCCTCGGCCGAATAGATTCCGTTTTCCGGGGCAGGTTTCTTTTTCGCCTCTTCCGTGATTTCGTTGCAATAAAGTTCC
>JAVBTU010000215.1:0-8745 GCA_031556015.1 Thermoguttaceae bacterium | reverse complement strand
TGGAGGTGCCCGAGGGGGATTACGTTGCGATCATGGGCGCGTCCGGGTCGGGCAAAAGTACGATGCTCAACCTGCTCGGCTGCCTGGATCGACCGACTTCCGGAACGATCCACCTTGGAAACGACAACGTGACGACAATGGACGATTTTCACCTGTCGCAGATTCGCGCGTCCCGAATCGGGTTCGTCTTCCAGTCGTACAACCTGATTCAGCAGTTGACCGTGTTGGAGAATATCGAAGTTCCGCTTTTTTATCAGGGAAAAATCGATCGCAAAGCGAGAAAGCGGAGCGAGGAGTTGGCGAAGATGGTCGGGCTGAGCGATCGCCTCGGACACCGTCCGACTCAGCTTTCCGGGGGACAGCAGCAACGTGTCGCGATTGCGCGGAGTTTGGTGAACGATCCGTACTTTATTCTTGCCGACGAACCGACGGGCAACCTCGACTCGATCACGACGCACGAAATTTTGGATCTGCTCGACAAACTGAACCGGGAAGGTCGCACGATCATTCTCGTCACGCACGAGGCCGAAGTCGGCGGGCGAGCCAGGCGTGTCATCTGGCTCAAAGACGGACAAATCGAGAGAGAGGTCCTCAATTCCGACGACGATTAACGCTGCGCCGAGAATGACAAAACCTACCCGTAAATTTCTGGCGGAGCCCTAATTCGACGAGGATGCCGCCTCTTCCGTACCGGAATCGGACGAATCCGTGGTCTCCTCTTCTTCCTCCTGTTGCGGGGCTTCGTAGGAGAGCGGCATCGGGACGACCGTCGAGAAGGTGAGAATCTGCGGCGTGTCCTGGGAAGAGCCGAACATTCCCAACATCGATTGACGGGGGACGGATTTTTTCCGGAGGTGTAAAATCACGCGAACCGCTGCGGGAAGCGCTCCGATTTCGTCCATGTCCCAATATTCGAGCCATTCTTCGTTTTCCGAGTCGTAATATTCAAACTGAATTCCTTCGACTTCCGGCGCAAGCGCTTCGTCGTAATTTTCGTATTCGGAATCCAAACCGTTTTCCTCGGCGTATTTGCAGACGTATCGATCCAATTGGCGACGGTAGAGCCCGTACTGTACGGAATATCGGTCCGTCGGCATCCCGAGCGAACCGCTGACCCGTTCTTCCGTCGATTCCGACGCGGTCAGCATTCCGGTATCACTGCCGAGATAATAAAACGCCGTTTTCGTCGGACTGCTGCGATCCCCCAACGACGTTCCTTCGGCGAGAACCCAGGTGGTACGGAAAGTCTCGCCGCGTGGAAGCCGGCCCGTATCGATCTGGATCCAGTCGCTGCTTCCGTAGATGCCCGGCATGGTCCCGACGACGGTTCCGGAGTCCGGCACTTCCGTCAAATCGGTCGTCGTTTCCGTTTCGGAAGCGGAGGAAGAATCGGAAGTGCCGCCCAAGCCGCTTTGCGAGAGCATCGAGGAATCGACGCCGTAGGAACTTTCGAGCATCGAATCGAAAATGCTCGTATCGACGGCGAGGTTCTCTTCTTTTTTCGCGACGACAACGCTTCGGATGTCGCGGGAAATTTTTTCGAGCAATGCCCGGGCAAGCTGCGTCTCTTCGACTTCGGTTCGAGCCGAGTCGAGCAACCGCATATTCGAATCGATCGCGAAACCGACCATGAGCATCACGACCGACATGAGCAGCAGCGCGATCAAAACTTCGACGAGCGTAAACGCCCGGTGAGAACGAAACTCAGACATGATATGTGTCGTATTATTTGAATGCGTTTGGTCGATCGTACACGGTCGTTCCCTTGATGATGTACGCTCCGAAACCGTAAGGCAATTCGAATTGATCTCCTGCTTGAGTTTCGGCGGTAAGAACGATTTTTCCGGTCGAGGGATCGTAGACTTGAAATCGAACCGCTTCCTCAGTGTACAATTCCATTCCCTCTTTGAACAGTCCCATCGGGGCGAGAATGAATTCGTTTTCCTTCGCGGCACCGGGACAATAGAGACACCCCCGTGTGGAGGGCGAATCGTCCGTTGTCGATCCGTTCACGGTACGCTCGACGAAAAACTTCAAAGGACCTTTCGTCGAGGCGGCGTCAAATCGTTTCCAATGGGGTGTGTCGGGCGGCAGAATCTCGCGTAAATGCGAAAAGCAGGTGATTGCCGCCATGTCTTGAAATCGATCTTTACCGTACACTCCGGCGGAAGTATGATAAACGTATGCTGGCAATCCCGCAAGCCATGCAAAAACCGGTGCGCAGACGAGTTTCGTCGGATCGTCCTCGGAAGCGACGGACGAGCCGGGACCGATCGGTTCGTTGCTGCAGATCGGCATCTGAAGCTCGCCCACGCTTCCCCAACATTCCCTGACGGGATACCAACCGGATTCCTTACGCCGGTCGCGTGAAAAATGGAGCGTCGCCAAATCGGCGTCACTATCGTGGTAGAGTTCCCGCACCGTTTCACGAGCGGTGTCATAAGGCGCGCTCAGCGCGACGAGAACCGGAGTGCGCTGCCTGATATATCGTCCCATCGCCCTGAGTTGTGCGACGCCTGCTTTTCCCGGGAATCCGTTTTGCCAAGCTTCATTCCCGACTTCGAGGAAAATGATCTTCTGTTCTCGCCCCTTCACGATTTCCAAGACGCGATCAATGTGGGAATACCGTTCTTTTTCGTCCGGCATGACGATTTGTGCGTCGGCGAAAATCGTCAACTCGATCCGCAAACCGTAATCGTCGTAAGCGGTGTCAATCAAACGGGAAAGCTGGCGGTCGTAATCCGGCCACTGCTCGATGTGACGCTTCCGCGAATTGTCGAAAGAACACGGTGCGATTTCCAAGTCCTCCCACGCGACCATGGAGAGGATGCGGACGAAATTAAAACCGTTCTTTTTGAAGCATTCCATATCCTTCAAAAAGCGATCGTGGTCTCGTTTATGCTGGTGCATCGCGGACATGTACGTGATACCTAATCCCAGAAACGGCCCCTGTTCATCCTCGAAAACGCGTTCTTCCAGTCGCACGTGCGGCGTTGCGAATGATTGAGCGGAAGCGGCTTGCCCTGTCGAAAACGCGAACCGTGCGATCGCTATGGCAAGTAACAATTTTATCAGATACGGATTTTTCATGTCATGATCTTTGGAGTAGGTGTGAGGCTTTCGCCGGAAAACAATACACGCGAAATACGGAAGACAACATGCGGTGTCATTCTGAGCCCGGCGGGTACACTGCGCTCAGAATGATAAAACTTGGGCGTCACTTCCTGACGACGCCTCATTGCAGAAATTGCCCTTCAGTAAATGAAGTAATACGGCAGAGGCCGCCGGGTCGTAGTTTTCATCGGACACATTGACGCGATCGTGGAAATCGAGCTGTGAAAATAGTACACGCCCTTTTCCGGAAGGTGTCGGCACTGATGCCATAACAGCCGTCGTCGGTTCTTTCGCCCAGAGAAGGATTTGCGCCTGGTCCATCGCTTTTCCTTCCAGTTTTCCGTAAGCAACCGTTCCGGGAAGACCGTTCCAACGAATCAGCAGGTTCGGGTCCATTCCGACCACCTTTGCCGAAAAATCGGGATTCGCGAAAACGCGGCTGAATCTTTGGTTTCCTTCGATCTTGACATCGCACAACTCCGACCAGCTCCAGGATGGTGTCGCAAGGACGATCACCTTACCGCCGTTTTCCGTGAAGTCGCACAAACGCTTTGCGGTTGCTTTTTCCGGCGGGGTCAATTTTTCCGCATTCCATATCACGGCGACCTGCGTTTTCGGATCGAGTTTATCAATATCGTTTATCGTTGCGGTTTTGAGTCGCATTGATTGGAAAAATTCATTCGAGTTCTCATCCGACCCGAGGACAATGAAAATCTTGCTCAACTGTTGTTCGGACGGTTTCGGTGCATCTACGGCTCTTACGAATCGCTGGCTCAAAACGGGACGGCCCTCGACGCCGGTCAGCCGTGCCGTCAGCCAATAATTTCCCTCTTCCTTCGGCAGCTGCCACTTAACCGATGTTTTATCGACCGAGTCGGACTTGATCGTATAATCGTAACTCCAGCGTTTGACCGGATTCTCGAAACAATCCGCTTCGGGAATCCACTCGGGATTTTCTTTCGTGAGAAGAAGATCGACGTGAACTTTGGCGTCATACCAGGAATCGTTGACCAAATACAGATCCGTCGCAACTTCCTGTCCGGTCAAGTAATCCGCATCGAACAGGTCGAGACTTGCCAACACGGGAGAAAGCGAACTGTGCCATGCCGCGGACAACGGCGAAGCGTACCGCGATTTCCAGACGGCACTGCCCGTTCCTCGCTGCCGAACGCGTGCTTCCAGCCGGGTGCGTGTCCAACCGGCGTACATGTACGGCAATATGGCGTCAATTCTCGCTCTCCGCATCGCTTCGGTATGCTCGGCGCCGATCTGGGCGACGGCGAGATCATTGGCCGTCTGGTCGTCGATCCCGGCCCATTGCGTGTTCGGATGACCGAAATAATTCATGTATTCCGAATTCGTCAGTGTACGGTTTCCTCCATCGTGGATCCAGTACTGCATATTCGCCAAAAACTCCCCCTCGATGGTGTCGGTGATGTTACCGCAGGTATGGACGTCGAGATTCTCTTTCGTGCCCGTCGTTCCGGTTCGCATCGTCGGCCTCGTCGGATCGAGCCGGTTCACGAAATCCTGGAAGACGGTTTCTTCCCACTCGTTGTCCCCTTGCGATTCATTGGACAAAACCCACATGATCACCGACGGGTGATTCCACAATCGGGCCATCCACCCCGCCGAGTCGGTCAAAACGTTGCGGTGCCAGATTTCGTATTCCTCCGGTGTGAATTTGTAATCCTGGTAATTGTACAGAACCGGGAATTCGGCAAGGATCATGGTACCGTGTTCGTCGCAAACGTCGCTGCACTTGCGATTTGGCGGCTGGGTGTGAGTCCGAAACGAGTTCATGCTCATTTCCCTCGCTTCGGTCACGAGATAATCGATTTCCTTACCCGTGATGGTGTCGCCCCAATTCCATTCGAAGACGAGATTCGAACCGCGGAGCCAGAGATTCTTACCGTTGAGCTTGTAATTGCCGCCCTTGACGCCGATTTCCCGCATCCCGAAACGGAATGTCGTTTCGTCCAGTGTTTTACCGTCTTTTGAGAGTTTGACCCGAGCCATGTAAAGCGGCTGTCGTTCGAGACCCCATTTCCGGAATCCCGGTACCGGAACTTCAACGAAGAAATGTTCACCGCCGAGCGGATCGAGGTCGGGTTGAAGCCGAGCGATGGCGTCATTCGATTTCCAAATCGGTCCCGGTTTCACGTCTATTCCCTCTATTTGAGGTGTCCAATAAGCAACGTCTGCTGAAATATGCAAGTCGTCAATCGTTTTGAAACCGACAGGCGTCACACGAATCATTACCGATCCGTTTTTCAAATCAGGAATCGCGAGTACCCATTTCATGTAAGCGTCCTCGGCGAAGTCGATCCAGATGTCGTCGGTCACTTCCGGCGGGCCGACTCCGAATCCGCAGGGAAACATCGGGTTGCCGCTTTTGCTTCGTCGGACGCCGGCGGCACCACGGATTTTCAAGACGATTTCGTTTTCGCCCGATTGCAGCACGCCCGGCTCGACAAGCACTTGGTACGGCCCCGTCGGTTCGTTCTCGCCGACTTTTTTTCCGTTGATGAACGCTTCGGCACCATTGGCGATACGATTCCATCGCAGCACGGCAAGGGAGTCGACTTGCTCGGGCGTCAATCGAAAGGTTCTACACGCCCAAATGAATTTCGTGTCGTGGTCGGCGTCTTTGAACGGCAATCCGGTTTGCGGCAGCTCGATTTGTTTCCACTCGCCCGCGATTCGATTGGAAGGGGTCTCGTAGTTTTCCGTACCGTCGCCGAGGACGTATTCCCAGGAACCGTTCAGCAATACGGAATTTCCACGCAGTCCTTCACTCTCCCTTGCGAAAAGATTGACGTTTAATGTTGCAAATACTAGTGCTGTGTAATATACAAATTTTGATTTTCGCATGACATCACCATGAATAACGATACAGCCCCTGTTTGTTGGACTTTAGCCATCGAACTCGCTCTCACTTCCAACAGACCGAGTCGCCACGAAATTTGGCCTTAAGGCCGGCCGCGCCGCAGTCGCCGTAGTTGCCGTAGTGTAAGGCTGTCGTGAAAAGCACCCGGTCAAAATAGATCGGAATATTTTTACCACAGAGAGCGCAGAGAACACAGAGAGTACTTGAATCCAAAATCTCTGTGATCTCTGCGTCTCTCTGTGGTTAAAAAAAGGATTTTCTGTTTTGACCTGGCATTTTCTGGCGAAGGCCTAAGTTGAAAAAATCATTTTGTTCTTTGGGGTAATGCCTTCAGTTTACCATGTTCTTCACCCCACGGACTGTTGCCGAAAAAATTCCTCACTTGAAATTTCGTCCCTTTTGTAATACGCGATTCTATTTCCTTGGTTAATCGCTCCAGTAGTTCTTCTTCGGTGAAATCGACATAAGGTTCTTCCGAGGGAAACGAATAGCGAATAGATCCTTTGAGAGTCAAGGAAAAAGACACCAAATACATCTCGCCTATGACCGTACCGGTCGGTCCGCCAGTATCCGTTTTCCAGAAAACTTTGTAATCACCATAGGGGCTCCCTCCCTCGAATGTTACCTCAAGTTCCTGGGTCATATCAAAAGTGAAATTAAGCGTGAAAATTTCCTTTGCCGTTTCTTCCTGGTCAATTGGTACAATGATGTTGTAACATCTCCAATGTCCGCCGTACGGATACCGATACAGCACTTTGCCGCCATCGGCAATATAGAAGGCAAAAGTGCCGGCGAACAAGAGCAGACCTCCACTTATCACCAATATGATAATGGTTTTGGCTTTCATGGCGTTCTCAATACAAATACAACAATATACTGCAAGCAACGACCATCGCGGCGCGACCTCCGTACTCACCGACGTAGGGTACGTTCGAAAATAAACTAACGTATTTTTCGTTTATACACGGTATGGTTCCATTAGCCGTGAAACGCATATTTTTTGACACCGACCGCTTTGAGTTCACTCTCACCGGCTTGAATTCCTGTTTCGTAATAGTTTTCGCCGACGGCACTTCGACCACACAAACATCGCGTCGCCAAGCCGTAAAAGGTGTACTCGACGTCCGGTTGGTCGTCCCAGGTCCCGCCGACGTAACCGAGGCGGTCTTGCGTGTCCCGCTCCAGACCATGAACGAAATTTCGTACGGCAGACAGGTCGATTTCCTTTTCACGATGGAGATCGAAGAACAGGGAAACCGCGGTGAACGTACTCAAAAGATCCGCGACGGGAATCCGTCGGTTCGCCTGGAATCCGCCGTCCGATAATTGGCTTTGTTTCAAAAAATGAAATCCACGGTCGATTGCTTCGTCCACTTGGGAAGACGGTTGCCGATTTCGTAACAGCGTCAACAGTCCGAGCCCGGCGACCGTGGGATTGGTTCCGGAATGTTTGAGCGGTTCCAATTCGACGAATCCCCCGTCGCTCTTTTGACGTCGCTGGAGAAACGCGAAAAGCCGCTCCTGTTCCGGCAACCGTTCGGGCGCGAGGAATTCCTGTAACCCGAGAATGAGAAACGTGTGGTACGTACTCGAATGAGCGGCGTTTTCCAAAGACGCGTACCCCCCGTCGTCGCGGCGAAACCGTTCGAGTTCCCGGAGAAATCGTTGCGGCTCCGCGTCCGGCAAACCACGGCCCGTGGACGCTTCCCAAAGCTGCGTACAGAAGAGCAGTGAAATCCATTCCGTCGCCGAAAAACCGGCCTGTTCCGACCGGGCGACGGTTTCCCGCAAATATCGCTCGAGATTTTCGTCGCCGCTTTCTCCCAATAGTCCCAAACCGCGCAGTGCGAAACTGGTGTAATAGAGATCGACTCCGCCCCGACGACCGACGGATCCGCCCGACGGATCCCGCGAGGATTGGAAAAATGCCGCGATTTTGCGCCGATAATCCGGTTCGAGCCGCTCCGCCCCGGTCGCGAGGCGAAGCGTCAGACGGGTCAAAAAGGGGAGTTGTGAAAGCATTCCGATTATTGCGGCAGTTGCCAATATTTCCGGTCGATTTCGTACGGGTCAATCGGCTGCTTCAGGTCGTGGTCGGGGGGGAGAATGCCGTAGCGGATCATCTCCCGGGTGTACGGCCAGTTCGCGATGAACGGTTTCATGCTGAATCGATTACTCTCGTGCAGAATGTAATCGCGTCCCCGTTGGATTCCGGCCTGGATCGTCCTGTAATCGGCGTCGTCCTTCCCGGCAAACACCGGTTGGCCGCTCTTCTTTTCGCAAAGGCCGCGTCCCCCGGCCGCTTCGGAAAGTGGAGCGGTCAAGATCGGCGATTTCTCGACGTTCGTCAAATTGTAGATGAAGTGTCGATTGTACCGGTTGCCGTCTTCCGACATCGTGTGGGCGATTCGCATTTGTTTCTCCTGCGTATGACACGAATCACAGCGTCGGACGATGGCGTCGCTCATCGCGGTCGTTTCCGGCCAGGCGAGATCGTTGCGATTCAGTTCGTTCAAGTAGTACCATCCGATCAGCCCGGTTCCGTTGGCGGCGTAGGTTCCGGCGTAGTTCGCTCCGACATCGAGCCATAATCGCACGGTTTTCCTTTCGGCTTCCGTCAGTTCGACGCCCTCGTGTTTTTCGTCGATGAGCTTGAGCAGTGTCGACGCCGAACTGCCGATTTCGTACGGTTTGAAATCGCTCTGCGGACGATTCCGGTTGTCGCCGAGCAATTTCCGGTA
>JAVBTU010000290.1:0-8137 GCA_031556015.1 Thermoguttaceae bacterium | reverse complement strand
GGGCGGCGAGATTGCGGACCTCTTCGGCAACGACGGCGAAACCTTTGCCGTGCGTTCCCGCCCGGGCCGCTTCGACCGCCGCGTTCAGGGCGAGCAGGTTCGTTTGGAACGCGATGTCGTCGATCGTTTTGATCACTTTCTGCATGTTGCTCGCATTGGCGCTGATCTGCGTCATTTGTTCGATCACGCCGTTCATCCGCGATTGGCCATTTTTGGCCGCGCTCACCGATTCGTTGGTGAGCCGGTTCGCGTTGTCCGCGTTGTCCGCATTGCGTCGGGTCTGCTCGCTCATCGTGTTCATGTTGTGCGTGATCTCGTCGAGCGATGCGGCTTGCTCCTCCGAACCGGCGGAAAGTCGAGCGGAGTCGTCCGTAATCAGTTCCATTTGGGCGACCGCTTTTTCGACGACTTTCTCGATTCCCTGGGCAAGGTTGAGGACGTTTTCCCGGTCGGTCACGTCTTTGAAAAATTCGATCATCCCATTCTTCATGCCGTTCGGTTGCAGGAGAAAATCAGTGTACACTTCCCAATTTTTCTCTTTAAAATCGCACTTGGTCATTTTTTCCTGCCGCGATTCGAGCAGGGCGACCGGTTTGTCCATTTCCGGCCCCCAGACATTCGCGTGCGGACGTTTTTCACATTCGGCGTCCGTTTTTCCGAGCAGCGATTTCGCGACTTTATTGACGAACGTAATACTTTTGTTCAAATCGACGACGGAAATCGGAGCGTGGACCGTATCGAGAATCTGGCGATACCAATGGTCCTTTTCGTCGACTTTCCGATTGACGTACCTCGCGAAAAGAAAGCCTAGAACCAGTGAAACGAGGAGCACGACGACTCCGACGATGCAAGCGCGTTTGATCGACTGACTTGCCAGCTTGTCCGATTCGGCACTGCTTTTTTCCATGTTTTGCACAACGCCGGCAATCACGGTGGACGCTTCGATCCGCGATTTCATGACCTGTTCCAACGGAACGGCGACGATCACGGTCCACGGCTTCGGGTAGTTGCCGAATTGGACCGGAATATGGATCACCTGCATCTCGGGACTCTTGGGATCGCCGAGAATCGTCTTGCTGATGTACGCGGCCTGTTTTCCCTCTTTCAGGTACTTCGCGGTTTCTTCAAGGCCGGGAAGATCGGATATTTTTTTCGGAACAAGTTTTTTGTCGTCGTCTTCATCTTTTTCCGTCCATCCCGAATCGTCTTTTTTGGGATGAATGGCGAATTTTCCGTCCGGGCTGACGAGCATGCCGATTCCGGTTTCGAGCGGCTTGCTTTCGTCGATGATCTGCTGCAAATCATTAATCCTCACATCGACGCCGACGGCTCCGATCGTTTTTCCTTTCTCTTTGAGCGGAATCGCGATCGTCGAAATCAACGCGGTTTCATCGTCGTAAGGATTCGTGATATATTCCTGTCCCGACTCGAATGCTCCCCTGTAATAATCCTGATTTTCGAAGTACATGTCGTCCAGAACGTGTTCCAGGATCGGTCCCTCGGTTTTATAGAACCAGGGAATGAACTGGCCGACGGACACATAATCCTCATTGGGGGCGACCGTCGGGTCGTCCCGCACTTCCTTGCCGATAAACGCCTCGTCGTTTCCGTCGAACTCGTTCGGTTCGAAAGCGAGCCAAATCGCTTGCAGTTGGTCGTCCCGGGCGAGAATGTCTTTGAGCAGCGCCTTCATGAGCGTTCGATCCGGTTCGACTTCGCTTTTAACGCAATAGTCTTTGTAGGCAAGGATCGTGTCGGCGATGGTTCGAGCCGAGCTGAACGGAACATCCATCGCGCCGCGGATTTTATTGGCAAGATCGGTCGCGACGGCGACGACTTGATCTTCACCGGACTGCGTCGTGATTTCCGCGACCCGGTCGCCGAGCGTCGCTTCCTTCTTTTCGTCTTTGACTTCACTTTTTGCTTTGTCTTTCGGTGTTTCGGCGACCACTTCGATCGTATTGGTCAACTCCTTGTGCATTTTCTGCGCAAGATTACGCATGTCGTTGACCAACAGGGCTGTAATCAGGATCGTAATAAAAAGCGACAACCCGATGATTCCCAGAACCAATACTCTTCCCGTACTCATTTGAAATCGGTGGATTTTTTGCGTTATTGAAATCGCGATCGGCGATTGAGCGGAGAGCCCAAGTCAACCGAAAAATGACCGCGAAATGTTTTTAGGACATTCCTGTAAATCTAGGTCAAAAATCAGGAGATGTCAAATTAAATCCAGGAAAAGAAGTCATAAAAGAAATGTTAGTAATTATGTTGTCTTTATGCATCGGTTTGGAAGCATCGCCGTTCGTCTCTTTTGTCCACCGGATGTCCGCACGGAAAAAATGGCGGACGAGCCGACGAACCACCCGACTGCTTTGGGTGAAACCTCAGCGAATTGTGGGTCCGGCGATTGATTTTACGGTCTGTGCGCAAATCGACCGTTCTTTGAGCAGCATGATTGCGTCCTGGGAATCATTCCCGCAGTACATTCACGCGGGTAAAGTCATTTTTTCGGAGGCTTTACCCTCGCAGCGGGTATTTTTTGTCTCTCACGGAGCCGGACATTCAAGCCTCTCCGTGCCTCTATGCCTCCGTGAGAAAAATGAAAATCCTGCGTTTTGCCCTGTTTCTATTTTCTTTAATTGGAATGAGTTAGACCCAAATCAACCGTCGCCGTGCAACAGTGTCGTTACTTCGCGGGGATTTTGAGCAATACAGGCGAACCGAAAAGCAGGCCGGGAGTCGAGGTCATCACCTTTTTCGCGTGGTCGATGATTTGAATCTGCTCGAATCGCACGGTTACGTCCCCCTCTTCCGAGATCGTTCCGCGAACGATATACAACCCCTCCGAAGGGAGCGTCGTTCGGTTCGTGTTGCAGATCCACTGTCCCGTGTTCGTCTTTTCCGCCCAACCGACCCGCTCCAACGCGGAAATCGTGTGTGCATGATACGCCTGAACATCGGCCCGGGTCGCCGCGATCGCCGATGCGCTCGACGGAAGCCGATCCAATACCGCTTGCGTGATCTTTCGCTGATAAGTCGCTTCCGCGGATTTCGGATCGACCCAATCGACGGTTTCATCCGGTTCCTCTTCTTCGAGGATCGTCAAATGCCTGGCGTATCCCTTTCGAACGCTCAGGTCGCCCGCCCCGAATTTCGTGATGAATTCGCGCATCAGGATAAATTTCAGGAACGGATCGAACTTCGGATCGTCCTGGAGATTTTGGAGCAGCAGACAAGCGGTTTCGGCCCAGCTTTTTCCGTTCGGTTGGTCGATTTTCGCGATTTGATCGACGGCGAGTTTCGCGAAGCGGACATGCGGAGCTTCTCTGACCTCCGCCAACGAAAGCGAATCGGGAATCCGGATACTTTTTTCCGTTCCCTGCTTATCGGCAAGGTATTGGTTCGATCCTTCCCGCGGTTTTTGCGGAAGATAATACCGGGCATCCTCCTTCACGACGTAGTAAAGCCAAAGCGGACGCGATTTGTGTCGAAGCATCTGCTTCTCCAGCTCGAACAGGATCGATTCGCCGTGATTGTTCCGTTCCTCAATCGCCCGGAAATAAGGGACGCAATAATCGACCGAGTCCTTGTCCGGGAAATTCGAAAATGATTGCGCACTTTTATTCCACTCGTCGAGGAACAACCGTATTTTTTCGCTCTTTCCGACGATGGTCTCGTTTTCCCGTCCCCCGGACTCGTTCGGCAATTTTTTGACGGTTTCGTTCCATTGCGCGACCAGATTCCAAACCGCTTTCTCTTGGAGCAGCGTTTGAAAATCCTTCGACATGGGAAGATTCGGATATTTCGTCGCGAGGTTTTGAAGCGTTCGCGCATAAGCGTCCGGGTTGGAAACGGTTTGCGTCAGGTCGGTAATGTCCCCTTTCGATTCCTTTCGCTGCTTGATTTCGCCGACCCATTGCTCCAACTGTCCGATGAGCAGGTCGCGGGCATTGAGGACGGTCGACCCGGCCCCTTCGAGCTTTCGGGTTTCAAGCGATTTTTGCAGCAGTTCTTCCAACTGGAGAAGGACCGCGTCGGTTTCACGTCCTTTTTGCGGCGTCAAGCGGTTCAGGGAAACGTTGATCGCGTCGAGTTCTTTTTGTAGTGCCAAATCGTTGCGGCGCTGCTGCTCCGATTGCAGGTTGCGAATTTCGTCCTTAACGTTTTTCAGTTCGAATTTTTCCGAATCGGTTTGGGCCCGGGATTCCGCTTGCGAAAGGGCGAATAGGTCCGGTGTTCCCGATTTCAACGTTTCACGAACTTTTTCCATCGAAGAGCGGAACAGAATCTGTCGCTCTTGTTCACGATCGATCGCGGTTCGCAGTTCGGCGTAAACGTCGGCAACGGCGGGCGCGTCGAAAATCCGGTCGGACTTCTTTTTCTGCTCTTCGACGTACTGGGATGCCGTTTCGAAATCCTTGCGATCCAAATATCCCTGCAACGTCGCCGCGACTTTGCGGATTTCGGCCTGACTCCGACCATGCACGATTCCAAGGATCATCCCCGAAGCGAGCGTCAGACCGAGCAGGACCAATACGATCAGGAAAACACGGAATCGTCTTGTTCCGCGAACCAGGTTCGATTCTATTCTCGAACGATAAAGATTCGTGATCGACTCGGGAATCGTTCGCCCCATTTCTTCCGCGACCGCTTCAATCGCGGCGTATCGTTCAGACATTCGTTCCGAGTCGAGTCCGGATTGGATCGCGTTGCGGAAAGCGTCGATTTGCCCCTCGAAATCTCGGACTCGGTTGCGCTGTTGACGCTGCTCTTCAACCCAAAGGAGCGGTGTTTGGACTTCGACGTTCAAATCGATCGGGACGTTTCCTCCGAGCGGTTTCACTTGGACGTACCAGCGATCGGCGAATTTGATCGCCGACTCGACGTTTTCCGTTTGAACCGCATGGGCGAGTTTGTCGGCGGTTTGACGCAATTCGACCAACGAGGCCCGCTGCGATTCGGTTTTCAGCGTTTGCCGCAGCGCCGCGATCAGCTTTTCCGGTGGTTTGACGGTCCAGTTCTGGGAATCAAGCTCTCGAACCAGGTCGGACATTTGCGGAATGTTTTTCGCGGCGATCGCTTCGGAGATTTCCTTTTCAATGTCCCGGAATCGCGTTTTTTCGTACGAATCGAGATCCGATTTCCAGCCGAGGTTGTCCGGCTCCATCAGCACGATTTCGCGGAGTACGGGAATCCGTTGGGACAACGGCGCCCGGGCTAAAGCGAGCAACCGGTGCTTTTTCAGCAGTGGCATGAGCGGGTTGACCGTCGTGTAAGCGTCGTTGATTTCCCTGGCAAGCTCCTCGAACAGCGGCGCCGCGGCCGGAAGGTGATGCGAACGGACGATTTCCGACCACTGTTGTCGTTCCGGAAAATCGAGCAGGGCGTACGATTCCAACAGATCCGGTTCGATGTCCGCGAGACGGACCGCTTCACTCGGATTACCGCTGCGAATCAACTGGGAACAGCGGAGCAGTCGCGAATTGACGTCCTTGCAGCACAGTGCATAAGATTCCGCGAGCGGCTCCAACTGCTCGTTGCCCGTGGAGCCGTAATTGCCGATCAGGCTGCGGATGTTTTCGACGATGGTTTGGTAATCGGACATGTTCGAAGAAAAGGGTTCTGGACGAACACGATTATACCCGACGAAAACGGATAATGGTATCGGCTCAAAGATTGAGGAGACGTGTGGGCCGCCCGCCGCTCCAAAAACATTCACGGCGCGGACTGGCAATGAAAACCTCTTTCTGTTATAAACGACGGGGAAATCATTGATGCCAGAGTACCGATTTCCCGTGATCCCTCTCACATTCCAGTTCCAGGAACACCACCATGAAAAATCAGACACGACGCCAGTTTTTGCAGGGGAGTACCGCGGCCGTATCCGCCGGAATCCTCGGCGCTTATACGTTTACATCCGAAACAAGAGCCCGGGAATCGAAAAACGACCGCCCGCGAATCGGCGTGATCGGACTCGGCGGTATGGGCCAAACCGATACCGAACTCGCTTCCGCCTACGGCGACGTCGTCGCCCTCTGCGACGTCAACACGCACAAGACCGACGCGGCGAAAAGTCGCTTTGCCGGCTTCCTCAAGGAAAATACGCCGACCTACCAGGATTACCGCCGTTTGCTCGACCGCAACGACATCGACGTGATCATCCAGGCGACGACGGATCATTGGCATACGAAAATCAACATCGACGCTCTCCGCTCCGGTCGCGACGTGTACGGCGAAAAACCGTTTTCGTTGACGATCGAAGAAGGAAAACTCTTACGAAAAGTCGTCCAGGAAAGCGGTCGTGTCTTCCAGCTCGGGACGCAACAGCGCAGCGCGACCCAGGTGTTCGACGGCGGTCCGCACCCGCGGCCGTTTCACGAAGCGGTCGAATTGGTCCGCAATGGACGGATCGGAAAACTGAAACAAGTCTGGGTCGCGATTCCCTACGTGAGCATGAAAGGGGGACCTTTCCCCGAGGAGCCGATTCCCGCCGAACTGAACTGGGATATGTATCAGGGTCAATCCCCGATGCGACCGTACACGCCGAGGCGATACCATCCGTTTCGCGGCTGGTTCGATTACTGCGGGAGCATGGCCGCCGACTGGGGTAATCACAACTTCGACGTCGCCCATTGGGGAATGGACACGGAATTGACCGGCCCGATTTCGATCGAAGGGCGCGGGATTTTCCCGAACGAAGGTCGCCCCGATTGTTTCGACGTCCCCGATCGTTTTTTCGCCCGATTGCAGTACAAAAACGGAGTCGAGGTGCTTTTCTTCACGTCCCTGGCCGTCCGGGAAACGTATGGATTTCCCGTCGATCCGCATGTGGAAACGCCGAAGGAGAAGCTCGATTGGATGTTCGGAAAAGACGTCCCCGACGAAGTCCGAAATTATACCCGCAACGGAATTCTGTTCATCGGCGAGAAAAGCCGGTTGTTCGTCAATCGCGCCAACGTGTACGGAAAAGCGTCGGAGGAACTCAAGGAGAACCCGCTCCCGTCGAACGCCTGGCGGGTTCGACCGAGCGAAAGACACATGCAGAACTTTTTCGACTGCGTCAAATCGCGGGATGTGCCGGTCGCGCCGGCGGAAATCGGACATCGCAGCTTGACGCCGTGCCAGTTGACCGTGATTTCGATCCGGCTCGGCGGTCGTCCGTTGCAATGGGATCCCGACAAAGAGGAAATCGTCGGCGACCCCGAAGCCAAAGCGATGCAGGCCCGCGAACAACGGGCGCCGTACACGTTTTCATGAACGGATGCATCTCAAACCGACCATTAAAACTTGTCGCTTGCCGTCCAACGAAATCCTCACTCCAAGCCTAACATGAGGGTGTTGATCCCGGAGCCGATTCCGAGAAACGCGAGCCGCTCTCCCGGTGGGATGTGTCGCTCTTCCAGCGCCAAAGCCGCCGCGGTCGGCATCGCGGCGCTGCCGGTGTTGCCGAGAAATTCGAGCGTCGAATAATGCTTTTCGTCCGAGAGTCCGAGCTTCTCGAAAAGAAGCTGCTGGTGCGCTTTGCCGACCTGGTGAGTCAGGAACAAAGCGATGGAATCACGCGTCCAGCCGGTGGTTTCCAGGAATCGCTCGAACGCGATCGCGGCGAGTCCGACTCCTTCGAGCATGAGCGTTTCCGAATCGGTCCACATGAGCGGGTTCATGGCATCACCGCCTCCCTGGTCGGTATCGCTTCGGCACAGATCGCTAAACACGGTATTCGAGAGGATCGTTCCCCCGACGAGCCGACGGCCGGTTCGCGAAATGTTTTCGTGCGTCAAAAGGACCGCGGCGCTGCCCGAACCGATCGTCAGTGAAGCGAACGCCCGCTTGATTCCCTTGCGGTCCAGCGTGGTGTCTTCGTTGAGAAACCGGACCGTCGCTTCGGTCAACGAACGGCTCGATTCGGTCCCGACGACGATTCCCGCTTCGATTTGACCGAGTTCGATCATGTTCGCGATTTGAATCATCCCGGTCGCGATTCCGAGACAGGCGTTGGAGATGTCGAAAATCGTGCATTCGTTCGGCAGTCCCAACCGCCGATGAACGCCGCACGCGGTCGCCGGTTCCAGGTAGTCGCGACAGACGGATCCGTGAAGAAGAGCGCCGATTTTTTTCGGATCGACTTCGATCA
>JAVBTU010000314.1:0-6497 GCA_031556015.1 Thermoguttaceae bacterium | reverse complement strand
ACGCTCGAAGGGAACCCGGCGTTTATTCACGGCGGTCCGTTCGCGAACATCGCCCACGGTTGCAACAGCATGATCGCGACGAAACTGGCGATGCGGCTGTCCGAATATACCGTGACCGAGGCGGGCTTCGGTGCGGAACTCGGCGCGGAAAAATTCCTCGACATCAAATGCCGCAAAGCGGGGATCCGGCCCGACGTCGTCGTGATCGTCGCGACGATCCGGGCGCTGAAGAATCACGGCGGCGTTACGAAAGCCGATTGGGACAAACCGAACCCCGACGCGCTTCGCGCGGGCGCGGAGAACCTTCAAAAACATATCGAAAACATGCGAAAGTTCGGACTTCCGGCGGTCGTCGCGATCAATGCGTTCACGTCGGACACGCCGGAGGAGATCGCCGTCGTTCGGGAATTGTGCGGCAAACTGGACACGCCGGTCGCTTCGGCGGAGCATTGGGCTCATGGAGGAGTCGGCGCGGAGGAATTGGCCCGGCTCGTAATCAAGACCGCGGAAAAATCGTCCGGCGATACGTTCAAGCTGCTTTATCCGGACGAAAAACCGCTCTTGGAAAAAGTGGAGACGATCTGCCGCGAGATGTACGGAGCGGACGGGATCGCCGCGGAGAAGAAAATTCGCGACAAATTCGCGCATCTGGAGGAAATGGGATTCGGCAACTTGCCGATTTGCGTTGCGAAAACGCAGTATTCGCTTTCCGCCGACCCGAACAAAAAAGGACGTCCGCGGGGATTCGAGATTCCGATTCGGGACGTCAAGATTTCCGCCGGAGCCGGATTCGTCGTCGTAATAACCGGCGACATCATGACGATGCCCGGTCTGCCGAAGATTCCCGCCGCGGAAAACATCGACGTCGACGCCCAAGGAAACATTACAGGGTTGTTTTGATCATTCAGAGCGGGAATCGTAAGCGAGCGTAGAGAATAATGAACCCATGACAGATCGACAAGCCTTGACACCAACCCGCCCGCCTGCGACGGCCGGGGGGCTGACCGGGATCGTGTTCGCGCTGGGAATCGAGGCGGGTTCGCTTTTGGACCGGATGAAGCAGGCCCGAACGACCCAGGGGAACGGGTGGAAATATCACGCCGGGCTCTTGGGCGGACGAAATTACGTACTGGTCGAATCCGGGATCGGTTGTGAAAAAGCCCGGCAGGCGACGGATCAACTTCTTTCGATTTTTCGTCCGAATCGAATTCTTTCCGCCGGTTTTGCCGGAGCGCTCGACCCGGCTTTGGCACGCAACGCGATTTGCCGACCGACCCGGATTCTGTACGGTGAAGAAACCCTGGCGTTGTCCGGCGACGCTCCCCCTTGTACCCTTTTGACGGCGGATCGTATCGTTGACACCATCGCGGACAAGCGTCGGCTTTGGGAAGCGACCGGCGCGAACCTGGTGGACATGGAATCGTTTGCCGTGGCGAAATACTGCCTTGACAATCACGTCGAATTCCGGCCTTTTCGAATCGTGTTCGATCCCGCCGACGAAGAGTTGCCGAAGGAAATCCGCTCCATCGCATCGCCGAAACACGGGGCGGTCCACAAACTCGGCGCCCTGGCCGGGGCGCTTTTCAGGCGACCGTCCAGTCTCCTCGATCTCTATCAACTCAAAGAGCGCGCCCTGATCGCGGCGGATCGACTTGCGGTCGAACTGGAACACGATGCGCTCGGACCACACCGTTGAAATTTGGAGCACAGGCGTCTCGCTTGCTTTTCGGCTCTTCACGGTCCCCGCCGACAATCCCCCTCCTTTTGCGAACTCTCGTTCACCGCTAAAATGTTCCCTTGATCGTTTGTCTTTTTACGCTGATGCGATTTCGCGGCTTTCGAAGGGAAGCCCCGGCAGTGGGAGGCTTTGAACCTGGTCAGGTGGGAAACCAAGCAGCCATAAGGAGTACCTTTCAGGTGTCAGGGGCTTCCTTTCGGGAGCCGTTTTTTTTGAACAGATGGAATATCCGGAGAGCTTAAAACGCCTTTCGCAGGTTGTTTATACGAACAACGCGATGTGCCGTGACTGTTTTCGTTGCGTTCGGTACTGCCCTGTCAAAGCGATTCGGATGAACGAAGGTCAGGCGTCCGTCGTCGACGATCGTTGCATCGCCTGCGGGACCTGCGTTCGGGAATGTCCGCAACATGCCAAAGCGTATCGTAACGATCTGGAAACGGCAATCCAACTTCTCCGCAGCGGGGAAAAGGTCGCCTGTTCGCTCGCCCCGGCGTTTGCCGGATATTTTCCCTCCTGGCAGCGGAAACGGATTCCTTCCGTCCTGCGTCGGCTCGGATTTTCTTATGTCGGCGAAACCGCGATCGGAGCGTATTTCGTCGCCCAGGCGACTTCGCTTTACATCAAAAAACATCGGAAAGAACCGTGTATTTGCACGTCCTGTCCCGCCGTCGTCGAATACGTGCAGAAATACCAACCCGCCTGGTCGAGATACCTGGTTCCGGTCGTTTCGCCGATGGTCGCTCACGCGGCGCACATTCGAAGCAAACTCGGCCCGAACGTCCGCGTGATTTTCATCGGACCGTGCATCGCCAAAAAAAGCGAGGGCGCGAAATACAACGGCACCCCCGGTCAAATCGACTGTGTTTTGACGTTCGAGGAGTTCGCCGAGTGGATGAAGCTGGAAAACATCGAAGTGTCCGGCTGTGAAGAAAGCGATTTCGACGAGCCGCCCCGGGGCCGGGCCCGACTTTTCCCCTTGGAAGGAGGTTGCGTGCTGACCAGCGGCTGGTCGCACGAAATGCTTGATCCGGACGTCGTATTGGTCAGCGGATTCGACGGCATTTCCAAAGCGATCACCGAAGCGAAACCCGGCGAAGTGATCGAACCGCTCTTTTGTCCCGCCGGTTGCGCCAGTGGACCCGCGGCCGGCGACATTTCCGGCCATCCCGTCGGGAATTATGAAGCGCGTCACAATATCATCGAGTACACGAAAGAATCGGAAGCGGCGCTCCCCAAGTCGATCGTCGAAGAAGATGTTCTCACGAAAGACGACCTCGCGTTCATCGATTCGTTGACGGTCCGATACGACTTGGCCAAGTCGCCGATTATTCACAAGGAAATCTCCGAGGACGCGATCCGGCAAGTCCTCGAAAAGTCGGGAAAAGTGACGCCGGAGCAGATGCTCGACTGCGGCGGCTGCGGCTATTCCACCTGCCGCGAAAAGGCAATCGCCGTGATCGAAGGATTGGCGGAACAGGAAATGTGCATCCCGTACGTCAAGCGATTGGCGGAGCAACGGGTCGACAAGATTATCGAAACGAGCCCGAACGGAATCGTCGTTCTCAATGAACATCTGATCATCCTGAGCATGAATCCGGCGTTTCGTGCTTTTTTCAAATGTTCCAGCGCGATTTGCGGCAAACCGATTTCCTACTTGATCGATCCGGAACCATTCGAGAAACTCGCGGCTTCCGGTTCGACCGAGATCATGGACATCACGGTCGAGCACCCGAATTACCACTTGGTGTGCCATGAATACCTGTACTCATTGCCGGAAGAAAAACAATACATCGGCATTTTCATGAACATCACCGGGATGCGTTCGAGCCAAACGAGTTTGGACAACCTCCGCGAACGAACGGTCACACAGGCGAGGGAACTGCTCGAACAACAGATTCAGATGGCCGAGACGATCGCAATGACGCTCGGTGAGAACGCCGCCCGAGCCGAATCGCTCCTGGAAAATCTGATGGAGCAGGCGAAATCGGAAGCGTGACGGCTTTCAGCGTCTGTCCGTTATTTCCATACCTTCCCAGTCCTCCGTGTCTGTTCGCTTCCCACCCTGTTTTCAATTTCATCCTGATATCACATCATGTCCTTTCCCAAATATTTTGCCGTCGTCGTTTTGCTGGGGTGTTTTGCCGGGTCGGTTCGCGGGGCGGATCAGCCGCAGTGGGGGGAACGGTTTTCGCGGAATATGGTTTCGTCGGAAACGAATCTTCCGGACCGCTGGACCGGCGGGCGCCGGGATTCGCGCACCGGGCAGATCGACGTGAAAACGGCGAAAAATGTCCGCTGGATTGCCCCGCTCGGCGAAGTCGTTCACGGAACTCCCGTCGTCGCCGAAGGTTGCGTTCTCATCGGATCCAACGGAACCCGTTCCGACCGTCCGCAACTCCAAGGGGATCGCGGCGTGTTGACCTGTCTTGACGAAAAAACCGGCGAACTGCTTTGGGAGCTCGTCGTTCCGAAACTCACGGAAATCAAGTACGCCGATTGGTTTAACGTCGGGTTTTCCTCGGCGCCGGTCGTGAGCGAATCCAAAGTCTATACCATGACCAATCGGGGTGAGGTCGTTTGTCTCGATCTTTTCGGGATGAAGAACGGAAATCAAGGGCCGTTTCTGGACGAAGCGAAACACGCCGTCGATCCGGAAATGGAACCGATCGAGCTGAACGATAAAGACGCCGACATTCTTTGGCTTACCGATCTGGTCGACGAACTCGGCGTTCAATTTCACAACGCGACGAACTGCTCGCTCCTGATCGACGGCGACCTGATTTACGCCTGTACCGGCAACGGCGTCGATTGGACGCATCGCCGCGTGATGAATCCGGTTGCGCCGACGCTCGTCGTACTGGACAAAAAGACCGGCAAAGTTCTCGCCAAAGACGATTTCCGGCTCGGACCGAATATCGTTCACGGACAATGGTCGTCCCCGACGCTCGGAGTGGTCAACGGTCGCAAGCTGATTTTTCAGGGGACCGGGAGCGGTTATCTGTTCGCCGTGGACGCCCTTTCGGACGATGCGGCGGAAAAAGCGAGAACGACCGGCGAACTCGCGACGCTTAATACCGTATGGAAATTCAACGGACATCCGCTCGCCCAAACGCAGGACATCGTTCCGCTGGAGCATTTTCACGATACGCGATCGTACGAGGTGATCGGCAATCCGGTGTTTCAGGACGACCGGCTTTTCGTCGCGTTCACGCAGGAAATGTTCCACAACATTCCGGACGGTTGGATGCTCTGCCTGGACGCGACGAAAACAGGCGATACCACACGGACCGGCGGACTGGTTTGGGCTTACGACGGCATCACCAGCAGCGCCTCGACGGTCGCGGTCGCCGACGGGTTGGTTTACATCGCCGACGGCTCGGGTAAGCTACACTGTCTTGATCGTGAGACCGGCAAACCGTACTGGGTCCAGCCGCTCGGGGCGCCGATCTGGGGATCGCCGCTGGTTGCCGACGGAAAGGTTTACCTGGGAACGCTGGGCCGCAAGTGCTTCATTTTCCGGCATGGAAAAGAATACCAGTTGATTTCGCAAACGACGGTTCCCGACCGAATCCAATCGTCGATCACCGCCGCGAACGAAACGCTTTTCGTCCCGATGTTCGGCGCGATCTACGCCGTGGAAAAGGAAAAATCAGAGCCGCGCACACAGTAAGCGGTGATCGACATTCAAAACCAAAAGCCATTCGTTTGTGAAAACGGATTACCGCTTCCTACGTGCGCGGCTCTGATTCGAAAGTGAAACCGATTATTCATGAAAAAACGCAAAATATCCGTACAGCCGTCCCTCTTCCCGGAGCCGCCCACGTTCGACCGTGTGGAAAACAAGGACTGTCTCGAAGGGATGTTGGAACTTCCCGCCGGGTGCGTCGACCTGGTTTTCGCGGATCCGCCGTTTAATATCGGGTACGAATACGACAAGTACTCCGACAAACTCAAAGCGGACGATTATCTGAACTGGTCGAAAAAGTGGATGGGAGAGGTCCGCCGCGTGCTCAAAGACGACGGAACGTTTTGGCTTGCGATCGGAGACGACTTCGCGGCGGAACTGAAAGTGTTGGCGACACGCGAACTCGGCTTCATCTGCCGCAGTTGGGTGGTCTGGTATTACACGTTCGGCGTCCACTGCTCCCGGAAGTTCACGCGATCTCACACGCATCTGTTTCATTTCGTCAAAAATGCAAACACGTTCACGTTCAACGACGAAGCGATCCGGGTTCCCAGCGCCCGGCAGCTGGTGTACGCGGACAAGCGGGCTAATCCGAAAGGGCGCGTTCCGGACGACACCTGGATTCTCCGTCCGCACGACGTTGCCGAAAGTTTTTCCGACGATCAGGACGTCTGGTATTATCCCCGCGTTTGCGGTACATTTAAGGAGCGAACCGGTTGGCATTCGTGTCAGATGCCGGAGCAGGTTCTCGGTCGGATTATCCGGGTTTCCTCGAATCCGGGCGAAGTCGTGCTTGATCCGTTCCTCGGCAGCGGCTCGACCGCATGTGTCGCGAAAAAACTTGGCAGGCGTTATCTCGGCTACGAATTATCCGGCGACTATCTGGCCCAAGTTCGCGAGCGGCTCGGCAACATCGACGAAGGCGATCCCCTGGTCGGCACGGAAACCCCGCTCTTTTCCGTCCCCACAACCGATAAAGGCAAAAAAGTGAAAAGCACCGACCAGAGCTGGAAGCGTAAGCAAGCGTTGGAAATAAGAAATGAGAAATAAGAAATGAGAAATGAGTAATGAGCT
>JAVBTU010000067.1:0-3449 GCA_031556015.1 Thermoguttaceae bacterium | reverse complement strand
ATGATTTGTTTTGGGGAAGTTTTGGTCAAAAACCTCCGCGCCTTTGTGTCTCCGCGCGAAAAAAATGGACTTTGCAGATCTCTTGCGATGCCCCACCCGTGGATTGCGAAAAAGTGTCCTGCGAATACAATGGTCGTTTTCCAGTTTTTGCACCTTTTCGGGAGTCTCCATGGAAACCCTCCGCACCGCTCTTCTTTCCGATCTTCAGCAGGCCTCGAATTCCGAGTCGGTCGAGGCCGTCCGGGTCAAATATCTCGGTCGCAAGGGAATCATCACGAACCTTGCCAAAGAAACCGATTTCAGCAAGCTTTCCGCCGAAGAGAAGAAAGGGTTCGGTCAAAAACTGAACGACTTGAAAAACTTCGCGACCGAAGCGATTCAGCAGGCCGTCGACCAAGCGAAGGCGGTCCCCGTCAAAAAGACCGGCGGAATCGATCTGACCCAACCCGGCTCGAATCGGAATCTCGGCTCGCTCCATCCGATTACGCTGGTGCAAATGGAAATCGAAGACATTTTCCAGGGAATGGGCTTCACCGTGCTCGGGGGTCCGGAAGTTGAAACGGAATACGCCTGTTTCGAGTCGCTGAACATTCCGTCGGACCACCCCGCCCGGGATATGCAGGACACGTTTTGGCTGACGAACGACCGCGTTTTGCGAACGCACACCTCGGCGAGTCAGGTTCGGACGCTTCTGCGATTCGGCGCCCCGGTTCGCGCCGTCTTTCCGGGCCGGTGTTTCCGATATGAAGCGGTCGACCCGTCCCACGAAAACACGTTCTATCAATGCGAAGGACTCGTCGTCGACAAGGACATTTCCGTCGCGAACCTGATCGCCGTGATGAAAACGATCCTCAGCGAAGTGTTTCATCAAGACGTAAAAGTCCGACTCCGTCCCGGCTTTTTCCCGTTCGTCGAGCCGGGTTTCGAACTCGACCTGAACTGTTTGCTCTGCGGCGGCAAAGGGTGCCCGACGTGCGGCGACGGTTGGATCGAACTGATTCCGTGCGGTTTGGTTCATCCGAACGTGCTCAAAGCGGGCAACATCGACCCGAACGAGTACAGCGGTTTCGCGTTCGGGATGGGGCTGACCCGGCTTGCGATGATGAAATACGGCATCCGCGACATCCGCCTGCTTAACTGCGGCGACCTGCGATTCAACGAACAGTTCGCCGCGATCGTCTAGCGTTTTGGAGCACGGGCATCCTGCCCGTGACACACAATGCCGTTAAGCGTTCGATTTTTCTCTTGGAGTGCGGGCGCCTCGCCCGCCAGTGGGAGGTCGGGAACCGTTTGCAGGGCTTGCCTCCGCTTCGCGAGGGAGGCGAACAACCGGGATATTCAAGTGCGGGCGAGACGCCCACACTCCATACAAACGCTAACGGCATTGTGCGACACAGGCTGGAAGCCTGTGCTCCAGAAGACGGTCTACATTTTCGCGTAAATAATCATCCCCAGTCCGACGAAGAAGAGCAGGAACATCACGCCAAGCAGCTTTTCGGTTCCTTTCGGGGCGGTTCGGAATTCCCGCCAGATGAAAACGCCCCAGATCGCGGAAACGAGCGTCGCCCCTTGGCCGAGCCCGTAGGCAATTGCCGGCGAAGCGACGTTCGAGGCGACGATGTTGCACGACATCCCGACACCCCAGATGCAGCCGCCGATGATGCCCCAGAGGTGATCTTTCGGCGTTCCTTTGAAATATTCCATCGGGTTGACCGGCGTTCCGATGAACGGTTTGAGCATCACGACCGTGTTGACGATGAAGTTGCTCAGCAGAATCCCGAGCGCGAAAATGAAGTTCGCCGTGTAAGCGGTGAGTTTCCCGGCTTGCAGCTTTCCCCCTTCGAGCGTTGCCGCCGTAACCGTGTTGTTGATTCCGGCCCCGTCGGCCATTTCGACTCCGGCCAACGATTTTGCGACGAAATAGTAAAACGTCGACATGAGTACGCCGCAGATGATCGAGAGAACGAGTCCCCGGGTTCCGACGGAAGAATTCTGCCCCGGCAGTTTCCGATAAGCGATTGCGTTGATCACGATCGCGACCGCGATCAGGGCGACGCCGGTAAAGATAACCGTGGGATTTCCTTCCGGCTTGTCGATGTAGTTCAGGATGACGCCCAAAACCAAAGCGAGCCCGATTCCGACGGGAAACGCGACCGACATTCCCGCAATCGCGATCGCGGCAACGAGCAGGATGTTCGCGATGTTGAACACGATCCCGCCGAGAAACGCCCAGCCGAGCGCGGAAGTACTCGCCTGGGAAAGATCGGCAAAGAATCCTCGCCCCATTGCTCCGGAATTGCCTGCCGTCAAAGCACAAACGAGCGACAACAGGAACACGCCGATCACGTAATCCCAATAGAACAGCTCGAACCGCCAGGTTTTCCCCGCCAGCTTCTGCGTATTGCCCCAGGAACCCCAGCAGAGCATCGTGATGAAACAGAACAAAACGGCAAGCGAATAGTTTTCGAGCAAAAACATGGCGGATTCGAGAAAAACGAGGAGTGAAAAAAGGTGAAGCCGTTATTCTAGGAAGTCTCAAAATCGATTTCAAGAGTAACGTGAAAAAGAGACGCGAAGCTTTCCCGTCGCGTTTTGCCGACCGAGGTTGTTTGGAAGTACAAAATAAGGTAAAAACCAGATTCTCGATGCTTCGTTGGAAAACATTTTTCTAGGAACAAAAAATGAGACTTTTATCGATTATCGTTTTCGTTGTTCTCTCGACGACTTCGCTTTTTGCCGGGGAGATCACTTGCGTCGATCGTCCCGATGTCGGGGACGGCGACGCTTTGTATGTCGGAAACCGGGCACCGCTCGTGTCGTCGCCGTTCGTTAAGCTCCCGGTCGGGGCGATCCAAGCCGAGGGGTGGATCGGAAGATACCTCGAGCTGCAGCGTGACGGGCTGACCGGACAGCTCGGCGAAATCAGCCAGTGGCTCGAAAAGAAAGACAACGCCTGGCTCATCGACGGCGGAAAATACGGTTGGGAAGAAGTTCCGTACTGGCTCAAAGGGTACGGAAATCTCGCGTACCTGCTCGACGATCCGAAGATGATCGCGGAAACGAAAATCTGGATCGACGCGATTTTCAAATCGCAGCGGGAGGACGGATTCTTCGGGCCCGGCAATCCCGAAGCGGAAAAAGGGATGGACCTTTGGCCGAACATGCTCGTGCTGTTTATCATGCAGTCGTATTACGAGCATTGCGGGCAAAAAGATGACGCCGCCGAACAAAAACGCGTTCTCGATTTCATGACGAACTATTTCAAGTTCGTTCAAACGTATCCGGACCAAAAATTCCTGAAAACGTACTGGGAAAATTCGCGCGGCGGCGATTTGCTGTACAGTTGTTTTTGGCTCTACAATCACACCGGCGACAATTTTCTGCTCGACGTCGCGGAGAAGATTCACCGTAACACCGCTAACTGGATGCAGGAATCGACGCTCCCGAAC
>JAVBTU010000354.1:0-4760 GCA_031556015.1 Thermoguttaceae bacterium | reverse complement strand
TTGGAACCGAAGGGAGCGACGACACTGACGACGGCTTGGGGATCGTTTTCGACGGCTTGGTTGAGTAAAATCTGCCGTTTTTGATTCATGACACAAACTTGAATGGTATTTTGATGGTAGTCAAGTCCGACGAAAATTGGTCAATTGAACATCTCCGGTGCTCCTTTGTTGAGGGTGAGGTTGTGAAAATTTCTTCTAATCACAGTTTAGCTCACACTGGACAAGGAGTTACCGGTTTTTCATACAAACTTTCGCCAGAAAGTAAAATGCCGAAAATATTCGAGTGAGAAATGATGTCATTCTGAGCGCAGTGTACTCACGAAGCGAAGAATCCGGTATATCCGGCCAACACGCATTGAGTTGCGAACTCCGCTTGAAACCAGATCCTTCGGAGTACCTCAGCATGACATGAGCGAATGGTATTCATAGGCTTGCCGCTTAATTTCCGGCGGGAACCTAAAAGAGGCGTAGCAAACAGTAGCCACCCTGTGCCGTAGAAGTGATTTAGTCCCGGAAAAAACCGGCCTTCAAGAGATTCGCCCTTTTTGATAACATGCGATTTCCCCAAATCCATTTATCGAAAGGAATCGAATGACACCACACCGATTGAGTCCGGCGAAGACGATTCGGGCGTTTCCAACGTCGGACCGTATCCTCGGCCTGCCGTCGACGGATTTGAAGGATCGTATTTTCAATGTTTTCGCTCATTTGTCGCTCCGATTGACCTGTTTATTATACGACCACAATTCCCCTTCCTGGAAGAATGTGGTCGAAATCGGAGGAGCAATGACAAAAAATGAAATGATGCGAACCCGGGGATTGCGCTGCGCTTCATCCCCGGCTCTTTGTTGTGGTGATGCTATTCCACGACGATCCGGAATCCGACGTTATGTACCTTCTGATACGCTTCGTACGGATATCGGGTCGAGGAGCCTGTCACTTTCGGGCGGTCGTGCCAGGAACCGCCGCGGGCGACTTTCTTGCCGGTCGGCGCTTCGGCATTGCGACCGTCGTCGTCTTGGTACGGATACGGCTTGTAATCGCTCCGCGTCCATTCGCTGACGTTACCGATGATGTCGTAAAGCCCCCACGGGCTCGGCTTCGATTGGGCCACGTAATCGACAATGAACCACGAATCTTTGAACCGGTCGTCCCGTAGCGGATAAACACTGTTTTCCGGGTACGGATGCCGTTTGTGAATCATCGAACCGTTTTCCCACGTCGTGTACAGGAACCGGCGGTCCTTATCGGCGAGATTCGCGTACGGTGAGAAGTCCGCTTCCCACGGGCCGAAGAAAAACTTTTGATCGCTTCCGGCGCGCGCGGCCCACTCCCACTGCGCTTCGGTCGGGAGCTTCACGGTTTTCCCGCTTTTCTTCGCGAGCCAATCGCAGAATTTTTGCGACTCGTTCCAGGACACCCGGGCAACCGGTTGGTCCGGATGGTTCGCGATGTAACCCGGCGTCGTGTGGTCCTTGCCGTGTTCCTCCAGGTACCGGGTGTCATGCGACGGATCGAACGCTTCGTATTGGGCGTTCGTGATTTCCGTGGTCCCTATCCAAAACGGCTTTTCGATTTTCACGACCGCCCGGGGATATTCGTCCGCGAATCCGTCAAGGTTGCCCATGAGGAATTCCCCGGCGGGAATTTTCACTAACGTGATCTTTTGCGCCGCGGAAACAGGAATCTCCATCGTTTCCGTCAGCACTTTCGGCGCGAACGGCCAACCGGCGAGTTTCAGTTCGTCGGTCGGCTTCGGTTTCTTTTCCGGCACGATCGGGAGCGGTTTGTCCTTACTCGCCCAGCTTGCCAGGAGTTTGTCGTATTCCGTTTCGTAATCGTCCGTGATACCGGCGTACAAGTCGGACAGTTCGATCCGCCGTTGGTTCGCTTCGGGATGATCCCACTTTCCGGTCCACGGCGCGTTCATATCGATCCAGAGATAAATCCGCTGCCACGCTTCGTCGTCGAGCTTGACGCCGTTGTGTCCTTTGGTGAACATTTGGCAAAGCTCGCTGGTCGACGCGTGATACTCATACGGCGGAAGCACGTCCATATCGGTTTCCGGACCGGGCCGGCGCACGAACGGATGGATGTTGTCGTAGGCCGACCGTGCGCTGGTGAACTGCGGCAGATCGGGATTCGTTTCATCATGACACCCGATGCAATATTTCCGGACGATCGGTTCGAAGATTTCCGTTTCGAATGCGACGGGGCGGACGTCGCCGTAAAACGGTTCGATCTCGCTCGGGGCTCGAAACGCCGCTTTGGTTCGGACGCTCGGCGTCACGTCGAGTTGCGATTCATGACACCCGATGCAGGACACGTTTTCGCCCGGCATTCCGACGAACCAGGATCGCATGAGCTGGATCGCGCGTCCTTCGGCGTCGAGCGGCTGGAGCGCAACCGGCGTATTGGCGGGAATCTCGAACGAACAGCTCCCGTCCTCTTCGACCGGAACGGTTCCGAGGATTCGCTTGATGTCCCAGGAACTTTGCACGCCGACCGATTCGTGTCCGCCGCGGTTCATGAACGCGTAATGGTACGAAAAGATGCGAATCTTTTTGACCGTTCCGCGCGGTACGTTCGGCAGCCCGGTTCCGTGGTACACGTCCGTGATGAACACGGTCGCCGTTTTCATGTCCGGATCGGTCCGATCGGAAAGGAGCGGCGGAACGTCGCGGGGAACGATCGGCGTCGGCTCGTATAGTCCCTGCCCTGGAACCTGATGGATGAGCGTCATGTTGTCGAACACGTCGACCAGATAGATCCCGTAAGTGTTTCCGTCGCCGACACCGTTGACCTGGCAGTTGACGAGGAAATATTTCTCCGAAAGAGGGAACGGAAAATCGAAATTGTACTTCAAACCGTCCCCTTGGCCGTCGAGGACGTTGCCGACGACGTCGAGTCCGCGGCCCGGGATTTCCTGGACGAAACCGGTCTTCTCCGCCGGGTAAACGTCCGGGAGAATGTCAATGTACGAAACTTCCGGCCCCCATTCCTTGGACGTCGGACGGAACCGCATCGGATATTTGCGGCCCATGCCGGGGTCGATGATGCAGAGTCGTCCAGTTTCCGGACGGCTGTGGTGTCCGCCGACGATTCCGATGATTCGGCCGCTGTTGCCGGGGACTTGTTTCGCGTTTTTGAACGCCGTCGGAAAATACGAACCGCTGCCGTACAGTTCCTTCTGGTTCGTTCCGTCCGGGTTCATTGAAAAGAGAATCCGGCTGAAATAGTGCATGATGTCGGTGTATTCCCAACGGAGATACATCACGCGACCGTCGTTCATAAGCGTCGGATGCCAATCGCTGTCCTGCTCGAACGTGAGCTGCCGGACCGCTTTGGTGTCGGGATTGCCCCGATACAAATTGACCATCTGCCGCCCGCCGTTTTCGCAAGGAAGTCCCTGCATCCCGGCGGTCGACGCGAACACGATATCCCCGTCGGCGAGATAACAGGAGTCGTAATAGTCGACGTCGGGAACACTGTCCGGCGTGAGAAGTTTCAAACCGGTCCCATCGAGATTGATTTCGTACACACCCCAACGGCGGTTGTTGTCGTCCATGACCGTGGAGAACATCACCTTATTGCCGTCGAAATGAAGATCAATGTCGCGCATCGGACCGCCGCCGTTGTTCGGGCGGTAAAACGGCTCGACCTTCGGCTTGTCCGAGCGTAAATCGGACACGATCGCCAGTTCGTTGTCCCAACCGTCCCGCCGCATCTCGGAATTCGTGTAAGCGTTGAGCGAAGGAGCGGCCAACCGATCCCGCCGCACGACGAGCAGTCGGTCGAAATCGAGCAACGGCGTCGCGAGAAGCGCTTCGCGGCGGAGTGCGTCGAATTCCTTTTTCAAAGCCGCGTCCCCCGGAGCTTTTTCGAGCCGCTGCTCCAAGTCGACGAGTTTTTTGAGATACTCTTCCCCTTTCGGATATTGATCGCCGAAGGTTTTGATCATATCCTCGATCGCCAACCGTACCGATTCCGGCGTGTTGACAGGTCGGTCGTTATTATTGTATTTCGGCTGCGCAAACGTCGAACCGCAGGACATCGCCAGTAGAGCGACACCAAAAATCATTCGTTTCATGGACGGCATAATTTCGTTCAATATGTTTGTTGTTGAATTTCGCGTGTTTTAGAGTGTGCGCGAGGCGCTCGTACTCCGTAAACGAAAAACTTTCCCGTCGATTATCAACGAGTAAAAAGCGACGATTCCGTAATGAGAACACTCCACCGGAGAGTAATTCTACCACTTACGAAAGCCCAAAGAAACGGGAGAAATTGAATTATTTTTCCGTGAGATTGCCCGACCGGCTCCTTTGTCGGAAAACGTGTTTCCCGGGGGGCACGCCAATAATTTTCTGAGAGAGGTCGGTCGTAATTTAGGGAAGACAAGTCGTCGCATTGTACCGCAAGAAAATCTCCTCGACCAGATTCTCGATCAATTTCGTTTCCGTATCGACGGTCAAATGAGCCGTTTCTTCGTAAAACGCTTTTCTCTTTTCGAGCAGGTGCGCGATTTCCTCTTCGGCGGGGAGGTTCGTCAAATCAGGACGCCGTTCGGCGGTCGACGCGTCCCGCTTCATGCGGCGATGAATCGTTTCTTTCGACGCGGTCAGCCAAACGACGAATCCTTTTCGCTTCAGAAGCGCGCGGGTCGATTCCCTTAAAATCGCTCCGCCGCCGGTCGCCAAGACGATCGGACGATCCGCCTCCTGAAAAATTTTCGCGATTTCGTTTTCTTCCGCATCCCGAAA
>JAVBTU010000159.1:0-8358 GCA_031556015.1 Thermoguttaceae bacterium | reverse complement strand
TTTCGGGTCGTGAAAAGGTCTTCCGCCTTGGAATTCCAAACGGGAACGTCGAGCTTGAGCGACTTGACGATTTCCGCGGCGACTTTCGCTTTTTTACCGGTCGAATCGCACAGTTCGACCTGCAAATCGGGTCGGACGATCGCGAGAATGATTCCGGGGACGCCGCCTCCGGTCCCGACGTCGAGGATACGTTCTCCCTCCAGCAAAAACTCGCCCAAGGCCAACGAATCGACGACGTCCCGCGACACGAACTTCTCGAAGTCGGTATGCCGGGTCAGGTTGATTTTCTCGTTCCAGGACCAGAGAAGTTCGCAGTATTTCGCGAGCCGGTTCACCTTTCCCTGGGACAGCGCGATACCGTGGTTTTTCAGCGCCGCGCCCAATCGTGGGGCCGCTTGCGGATCGTGGACGAAGGTTTCCGGTTCGGCGGAAGGAGAGGTTTCGGAATTCATTCGATAAACGGGGATTGTTGTGTCCCGGACTTGCCTCGAAGCCCGGATGTCGCTCAACCTTTTTTTTCCACCTTCGCCCAGGAATCGCGGAGGGACGCGGTGCGGTTGAACACCGGTTTTTCCGGCGTCGAATCTTTGTCGAGACAAAAATAACCGAGTCGCTCGAATTGGAAACGGTCTTCCGGGTTCACGTCCCGGAGCGACGGTTCCAGCTTGCATCCCTTGAGGATTCGAAGCGAATCGGGATTGAGGTACGTTTTGTAGTCGTTCAGGTCCGACGGATCGTCCGGGTTCGGTTGAGTAAAGAGCCGGTCGTATTCCCGAACTTCGGCGTCCAGGGCGTGATCTGCTGACACCCAATGAATCGTACCCTGCACTTTGCGTCCGTCCGGCGAGGAGCCGCCCCGGGTCTGCGGGTCGTAGGTGCAATGCACTTCGATCACGTTTCCGTCGGCGTCTTTTTTGAAATCGGTGCAGGTGATGTAATACGCGTACCGCAGCCGCACTTCCTTCCCGGGAGCGAGCCGGAAATACTTCTTCGGCGCATCTTCACGGAAATCATCCTGCTCGATGTAAAGCGTTTTGGAGAACGGGACTTTTCGCGTTCCATCCGCTTCGTTTTCCGGGTTGTTGATCGCGTCAAGTTCTTCCGATTGCCCCTCCGGATAATTGTCGATCACGACTTTCAGCGGATGGAGCACTCCCATGCGGCGCAGCGCCCGTTTGTTCAGGTCGTCCCGGATCGCGTTTTCCAGCATCACGACATCGATCGTGCTGTTGAATTTCGCGACGCCGATCGTTTTGCAGAAATTGCGGATCGATTCCGGCGTGTATCCGCGGCGACGCAGCCCGGCGATCGTCGGCATGCGCGGATCGTCCCAGCCGTGGACATGTTTGCCTCGCACCAGTTCGAGCAGCTTTCGCTTGCTCATCACGGTATAGTTGAGTCCCAGCCGGGCGAATTCGTATTGCCGCGGACGGAAAATCCCGTCCAATTGGTCGAGGAACCAGTCGTAAAGCGGACGGTGGTGTTCGAATTCGAGCGTGCAAATCGAATGCGTGATCTTTTCGATCGAATCTTCCAGTCCATGCGCCCAATCGTACATCGGGTAGATGCACCAGGTGTATCCGGTCCGATGGTGTTCGGCGTGAACGATTCGGTACATGACCGGATCGCGCAGGTTGAAGTTCGGCGACGCCATATCGATTTTCGCACGCAGCGTTCGGGTTCCGTCCTGGAAATCCCCTTTGCGCATCCGCTCGAACAGGTCGAGATTTTCCTCGACGCTCCGCTCGCGAAACGGGCTCGGTTTTCCCGGCTCGGTCGGCGTGCCGCGGGTCGCGCGGACTTCCTCGCCGGAAAGGTCGCAGACGTACGCTTTTCCTTTTTGGATCAGTTCGACGGCCCAGTCGTACATCTGTTTGAAATAATCGGACGCGAAGAAAATCCGGTTGTGCAGCGTGTCGCCGGTGATCCAGCGGACGTCGTCGATGATCGACTCGACGTATTCCGTTTCTTCTTTCGACGGATTCGTATCGTCGAAGCGCAGGTAAAACGTGCCGTCGTATTTTTGTGCGAGTCCGAAATTCAGGCAAATCGACTTCGCGTGTCCGATGTGCAGATATCCGTTCGGTTCCGGCGGAAACCGGGTTGCGACCCGTCCGCCGTGTTTGCCGGATTTGAGGTCGTCTTCGACGATCTGCTCGAGAAAATTGAGGGAACGTTCTTTTTCTTGCGGTTCGGACATGGCATCGACACGTGAAGAGCCGCAAGTGAAGCGAAGGGAGACTCGCGGACCTCTATGGGAAAACAAGCGTAAAAACCGCTCCAATCGTATTCGATTCGACGCGGATGTCAAGATCGAGAGCAAAGTCAGTGTACACTTCTCATGCTTCTCTTACGCAATCCCATAGCCTCGAAATCGATTCCGGTTATAATGCGAGGGCGTTGTTTTCCCAGCGGCCCGGAAATACGATCGACGACCGGGCTCCTCTCCAACGATGAATCCACTCCTCATGCCGCAAAAACGTCCCACCCGCGAAGAACTCAAGGACGACGAAGTTCTTTGCTCTTACTGCAACGCGAAATGTTGCCGTTATTTCGCGCTGCCGATCGATAAGCCGGACTCCTGGAAACAGTTCGACTACATGCGATGGTTTCTCCTGCATCAACACGCGAGCGTTTTCGTCGAGAAGGACGATTGGTATCTGCTCGTCCATACGCCGTGCAAGAATCTTCGCGACGACAATCTGTGCGGCATTTACGAGGAGCGACCGAACATCTGCCGCGAATATACGACGAAAAAATGCGAATACGACGACCTTTGGGTTTACGACCAGTATTTTGAACTCCCCGAACAGGTCGAGGAATACGCCGAAGCCGTTCTCGGAATCCGGCCCGGGACCGAATTGAGAACAAAAAAACTGAAAACCCCGTAAAACTGACTTATCCATGAATATTTCCAAAATCGAAGTTTACCTGGTCCGAATCCCTTTCCGCCGAGCGTTCCGTTTCGCCGATACGCCCTTGACGGAGCTGGAAACCGTATTGGTTCGTATGGACGACGCCGAAGGGCGGTCCGGCTGGGGGGAAGTTTATCCGGGAAATCTCCCCGTTTTGACCGCCGCGTGGTCGTCCGGCGTGTTTTACGTGATTCGGGATTGCTTGTTGCCGATGCTGGGTGAGAAGATCGCGATCGATTCCGGCGAACATCTCCAGGAGCAGCTTGAAAATATCCGGGGAAACCGACACGCCAAGGGAGCGCTCGACCTTGCGTATTGGGACCTGTACTCCAAACGAATCGGCAAGCCGCTCCATGAAGCGATCGGCGGAAAACGGAAAGAAATCGAGCTCGGTTTGGTTTTCGACCGATACGAAAACATTCCTCCGTTCATGGACGATTTGCACCGCGCGGTTTCCGAAGGATACAAGCGGATTTCACTCAAAATTCGACCCGGCTGGGACTTGCAGGTTCTCCGGATCGTTCGGGGCGAGTTTCCGGCCGTCATGCTCCAATGCGACGTCGAAGGGGCGCTGAGCATGGAGCGACATTCCGAAATCCTTTACCGGTTCGACGATTTTTTCCCGTCGCTTTTGGAGCAGCCGCTCCCGCAGAGCGAATACGTCGGACACGCGATGTTGCAGGACGGAATGCGAACGAATATCGGCTTGGACGAATCGATTACGACGCTGCATCAGGCGCAGATTTCGTTCGATCTCCAATCGGCAAGTACGTTCTGCCTGAAGCCGGGCAAAGTCGGCGGACTGACCGAAGCGGTTCGGATTCACGACGCCTGTTCGGCTTCGGACATCGTCTGCTATGCCGGCTGTGATTGCGCAACGTCGATCGGGTACCGCTTCGCCGCGGCGCTTGCGTCGCTTTCCCGATTCACGCTTCCGGCCGATTATGTCCGCACGGACGAAATTTTGAGCGACGACCCGGGCATACCGCTCGTGAGCGAAGCGTTGGAAGACGAAAATCAAAAACTCCGTCGGGTCTGCAAGTTGTGGGACGAACCGGGAATCGGGTTCGAACCGGATCGCGAGATGATCGAAAAATACGCCGTCATGCGGTTCGCGACGAGCTGAACCGGAGACGGTGTCATCTTCCGGTTTTCCGCAGTACGAAAACGACGTCCTCGCTTAATGTGTCCAGTTCGAGCGGCTCGAAGGAGAAATCGTAAGTCGCTACGATCTCGAAACGTCCGACTTCGCGGAGCGTTTTGCGGAATTGCTCCAGCGTGTAGGTCCGGAACGGAAACCGGTCGAGCAGGTGAACCGTCTTGTTCGGCGTTTCGGCGGTGATCCGGAACTCGATCATTTCGGTCCGCTTTTTCGGATCCCAATGGACCGTCTTCAAGTGTGACCGGAGTTGCAGCGCGCCGCGCCGACAGTTCCAGCTTTCCGACTCGCACTCGGGAACGCCGCGCGGCTTCAAATGAAATCCGAGCAGATACAGCCCACCGGGTTTGAGCGCGTCGGCAACGAGCCCCAGGTGGTTTTCCGCTTGATTTTCCCCGGTCAAATGGCAAAAACTGCTGACGAGATTGAACGCCGCGTCGATCGGTTTATCGAGCCGCAAATCGACCGTGATGTCGCCGTAAAACGCGGCGTCGGAAAAACCGTGTCGGCGCATCCGCTGATTGCAAAACGCGACCGATTTTCGATTCAGATCAAGCCCGGACACTTGGAAACCGTCTTTCGCCAACCGCCAGAGAAACCGCCCGGTCCCACAGGCAGGCTCGAAGACCCGCTTGACCGGAATCGAAGCGTACGTCTTGAATGCCTTCAATAGAAAGTCATACTCTTTCTTCCAAGTCGAGTTGAACAGAACGTCGTAATACGACGGATGGTCGTAAACGCTTCCGTGAACCGTGATTACCGTATTTTGCATGACGACATTATAACCACGGTTAAAAGCTAAGATAGGGCGGCGAATTCAGGCGAGCAGCGCGACAGCGCCTCGCCTCGCGCCACTTGTCCGTGCGGCATTCGATTGACAGAGGGGCTTCGTCAAGTAGAATGAAGTCAATCTTTTTTGCCCCGCCTCCGCTCTTGTATTGTCTCAGATGTCCGAATTCATGCTCCGTGCCCTGGCCCTTGCAAAACGGGGAGAAGGTGCGGTTTCGCCGAACCCGATGGTCGGGTGCGTGATCGTTAAAGACGGTAAAATCGTTGGTGAAGGTTTCCATGAAATCTGCGGCGGTCCTCACGCGGAAATCAACGCACTCCGGTCCGCCGATACTAATGCTCGCGGCGCAACCGTCTACGTAACGTTGGAACCGTGCGCTCATGTCGGGAAAACGCCCCCGTGTACGACGGCGTTGATTTCAGCCGGGATCGAACAAGTCGTCGCCGCGATGCGGGATCCGAATCCGCTCGTTGCCGGAAAAGGGTTCGAACAACTCATTCAAGCGGGAATTCGGGTCGTGGAAGGAGAGTTGGCCGAAGAAGCGCGGCTGCTGAACGAAAAATACCTGACCCGGATCGAAAAAAAACGTCCTTGGATCGCCGCGAAATGGGCGATGACTCTCGACGGGAAAATCGCGTCGAAAACCGGTTCGAGCCAATGGGTTTCTTCGGAAGCGGCTCGAAATAAGGTTCACCAGCTTCGCGCCCGGGCCGACGCGATCATGGTCGGTTCCGGAACAGCTTTGCTCGACGACCCGCTATTGACGGTGCGACTCGCGAATCCGCCGTCGGGCCGACCGCCGCTTCGAATCGTTCTCGATTCGTCCGCTTCGATTTTGCCGGAAAGTCATTTGGTGCGAACCGCTCGGCAAGTGCCGGTGCTGATCGGAATCGACGCCGCCGCGCCGCTGGAAAACGTCGAACGGCTCAAAGACGCCGGATGTGAAGTCCTCGTCTTGCCGGGCCGATTGAGAATATCGTCTGATCATTCGACGGAGCGACTCCGCGCTCGGGATTTCCGGCCCGGAGCCCCGCACGATAGGAGTGATTCGCACGACTCGGGTGTTCTCGAGAAAAAAGCCCGGGAAGAAATCGAGGAATTTCAAAAAAGTCGGGAACGATTGACGTTCCTGTTCGCGGAACTTGCCCGGCGTGATATCACAAACCTGCTGGTCGAAGGGGGCGGAACCCTGCTCGGTTCGCTGTTCGACGCGAAACTGCTCGACGAAGTCCACGTGTTCGTCGCCCCGAAGCTGATCGGCGGAAAGGACGCGATCTCGCCCATCGCGGGACGGGGTATCGCCGAAATGGTCGACTCCCTGGCGTTACATTCGCAACACGTCGAAACGGTCGACTCCGATATTTACATTCGAGGAAAAATCCGTTAGATTTTTCAAACCTCTCCGGTCGGGTTTTCCCGACGTTCCCTTTTGACACCATTTGGAAAAAACATGGCCGACAACGACTCCGTACGCAGTGGAAAAGAATTTGGAATCGGTATCCCCCAGAAAACCGAAGGGTACTTCCTCAAAGGATGCGCCCACCTCGATTGGGGCATGAAAGACCGGCTTTCCCGGGTCTTCAATCCGAAATCGGGCAACTCCGTGATGCTCGCGTTCGATCACGGGTACATCATGGGCCCGACTTCGGGACTGGAGCGGATGGATTTGACGATCGTACCGCTGATTTCGTACGCCGACTGCATCATGTGTACCCGGGGCTCGCTGCGGTCGATCGTTCCGCCGACGGTCAACAAGCCGATCTCGCTCCGCTATTCCGCCGGTTCGACGATTTTGACATATCTGAATGACGAATGTATCATGGATATCGAAGAAGCGGTCCGACTCAACGCCTCGCTTCTAGCCGTGATGGTCGCCGTCGGGGATCAAAAGCACGAAGGACTCACGATCCGGAACCTGACGAAAACAGTCGATCTCGGCTCGAAGTACGGTATTCCGACGCTTGGCGTCACGGCGGTCGGCAAGGAACTCGTCCGCGACGCCCGGTACTTGAACATGGCGAGCCGCGTCTGTGCGGAAAACGGCGCCCATGTCGTCAAAACGTATTACTGCGAAGAGAATTTCGAGGAAGTGACCAACTCGGTTCCCGTCCCGATCGTGATTGCCGGCGGAAAGAAGCTGCCGGAAAAAGAAGCTCTCGAAATGGCGTACAAAGCGATCGACCAAGGCGCCGCGGGGGTCGACATGGGGCGCAACATTTTCCAATCGGACCATCCGGTCGCGATGATCCAGGCGGTTCGGGCGATCGTCCACGACGGCGAAAAACCGGACAAAGCGATGGACCTTTACAAAACGCTCAGCGCGAAAAAGAAAAAATAAATCGAAAATCGGTCGCCGGCGTCAAATCGCGTCGGCGATCGTTTTCGCTTTGGAGAAGTTCAGCGTTTCTTCCGTACTGGACGGATCGACTTTGCGGCAACATTCGACCAGCATGTTGCCAAGTTCGGCGAGTTCAGCTTTCCATGTTTCCGCGTTCATTTCCGACGGTGTCAGTTCGGAAAGTTCCTCCAAAAGCAGGATCATCCGCAACAAATGCCGGAAGATGACGCCTTCCTGTTTTTGCAGCGAATTGCTCGTGATGTACTTGTTGAAGTCGCCGTGAAATTCGAGCAAAATATCTCCCGCCGCCCAGACGGCGTTGACCCGCACCTCGACGCCGGGATATTCGTAATCGAAAAGCCGTTTAAGTTTCTCCGCGAGTTTCAGCACGAAAACCGGATCCTCGGCGTGGATCCCGGCCCTCCGGCGTCGTTCCCAATCCTCTTTCTGCTCCTCTTCCGTCTTTTCGACCAGTTCGTCGACCGTCGCCAAACCGAGATCAAGCAGCATTTTGTCGAGCCGTCCGGTCGCAAGCGGGCCGGGGGGAAGATCGCGTTGTTTCGGGACACGAACGAACCGCCCGATCGACGTCGGGAGTTCCAGCACGCTTTCCAAAGCCTGAATCCGCTCCGCGCGATCGGCGATGGAAAAATGGTTCAGCAGGAACAACCCGTAAAGCGGATTGATACCACGCAATTTCAAAAACTCCGGCAGTCGCGGCGTCGGATACGCCGATTTCGGTTCATAAACGGGTTGCTCTTCCCCGTTTAGCCCGTGAACCGAAGGTTCCGGGGTTTCGACGTTTGAATCGGGTTGCTCCGGAACCTGCGGTTCGCGGGCTAAGTGGAGGTCGTCGAAAATTCCGGCGCCGAACGTGCTTGTTTTCGGTTGCGCGGGCTCCGCCTTTTTTCGTGCTAAAATCTCGGCTTGTCCCTGCTCGAAGGTTCCCTCGATTCCGAAATCGCGCGGGTCGGGAACGAGTTGAATATATCCGCCGCGCCAAAGCGTGAGCAGTTTGTGGTCGAGTTCCTTTTGTCCCGCCGCGAGTCGCTTGACACCCATTAGCCGCTTTCCGACGAGATTGCGAATCGTCGCGATGTACTGATCAGTTGCGATAATGTTGGCTAGCAGTCTACAGGGAAATTAAACGCGTGAG
>JAVBTU010000404.1:0-6421 GCA_031556015.1 Thermoguttaceae bacterium | reverse complement strand
GGGCGGGGGCGCCCACACTCCATTACCATGAAAACCATTTATCCTCTCCTCCTTTTCGGCCTGCTCGTTCCGACGCTAGCCGCGCAGGACACGCCGAAAAAACCGGCCCGGGACTCGTATCGGACCTATACCGAAGCGTGGTTGCGCGATTCCGACACGGTCAAGATCCCCAAAGATGTTCGCGGGCAGTATCTGCAACTGACCGTCTCCCCGGCGAAATTGCCCGATCCGCTGCTCAAATACCGGCTCCGCGTCTTTTCGACCGAAAAGGAATCCGGCAACGCCGCTTACCTGTATTCCGCGGCGCTCGGCGAATTCAACGCGGTGGTCAACCGCTCGCAAGACGACATGCTTCGAAGCGAGGAATTTCGAAACATCAACCCCGTTCCGGGGTCCCTGGAATACCGGCAAATGGAGTTTAAAGCGTTTCCGCTGTATCCCCACTGGTCGACCGAAACCTATGTTGAAATCGCGCCCGAAGATGAAGAAAAAGTGTACAAATCGCTTGACCGCGTTTGGATTCTTATGGAGCGGGCGAGTCGAAAAACGTATTACGACTGGAGCGATTCGTTCACTTTCGCGGGAATCGAAACGCTTCTGCCGAACATCCAGGAGCTGCGAATGCTCGCACGGTATCTCTCCGGCAAAGCGGACTGGGAAATTCGCAACGGAAAATACGACGACGCGATCAAAACGATTCGGGTCGGTCTGGTTCTCGGCGAACACACTCGGGATTCAAAGCCGTTCAACTGCCTCGTGACCGGTTTGGTCGGTCTGGCGATCCAGGGAATGATGCAAGCGAAGCTTCACGATCTGGCTTGCCAGCCGGACGCCCCGAACTTGTACGCGGCAATGACGCAGTTGGAATTTTCGCCGAGAGCGTTGCTCAACCCGATGGAAGGGGAGCGGCTCTGGATGTTTCCGCGACAAGTCTCGCCGGAGATTTACGAAACGATCAACCAAGCGTCCGCCGAGGAGTGTCATGCGATCCTGCGTGGTCTGGCCGAAGGGTTTTTCGCCGCCGGAACGGATTCGAACGGTCCGAATGGGACGCTTTTTCAAACGGAACGCGGAAAGCGTTTTTTCGAATCCCTGGTCTGCGTGTTTTCCTATCCGTTCGCGAAAGAACGACTGCTCGCCCAGGGCAAAACGGACGAACAGATCGACGCACTTTCGACGTATCAAATCGTAACACCACACCTCCTTGAAGAAATTCAGAGGGAGTACGATAAACTCCAGGTGATTTCCGCGTTGCCGCCCGGGGAGTCTCACACGGAGATCGTTTTCGACGACTCGAATTTCCGTTTCAGGCCGGAACCGGTTTCGATTTACCTCGCCCTGTTCCTCCCGGCCACGCAAGCGGCCAAATACGCGTACTTTCGCACGGAACAAAACCAGGACCGCTTGAAGATCGTCGAAGCGATCCGCCTTTACGCCGCGTTGCACGACGGACAGGTGCCCCAATCGCTGGATGACATCAAAGAGGTCCCTGTTCCGAAAATCGACCCGATGAACGGCAAACCGTACCAATACCGCGTCGAAGGGAACGTCGCGATGCTCGAATACGAACAAACCGGCGGCCTGTCGCGGATGGAAATCATTTTGAAATAAGAAACAAGAAGCTCCCGTTAGCGGCGGGGCTTGCCCCGCGTTTGTGAGGTGAAATGTTTACACCACTCCACCCCGTCGCTAACTTCTCTTTGTTAGGGGTAATATTCAAAATATTCAAAATTTACGGAGAGTGGGCGCCTCGCCCGCTCAGAGAAAATTCCGGGCTTGGTTTGCAGGGATCGTCTCCGCATGCGAAATCAATTTGTTGCTCCTGAAGTGACCTCTCGTTTACACGTGCGGGCGAGGCGCCCACACTCCATTTCCCGCAAACGGATACAAACAATTTACACCGCTCCAACGCGGGGCAAGCCCCGCCGCTAACGATAATGAAAACAATGAAACACCTCATACCACTACTGATACTACTTTTCACTCCGGCGATCTATGCCGACGATCTTCTTCCCAAGCTGCTTGAAGAAGAAACCCTGATGGTCGTTTACGTCGATCTGACGAAAATCGATGCGAAGGAGCTGGTTTTGAACAACCGGCCGATCATCGAGAAACTGTTCGGCGAGACCGGGTTTTATTCGCCGGAAATGCTCGAAGACTTTTTCCCCGACGAAACGCAACGCAAAGCGATCGAGACCACGCTGCGCGATTGGGACACGATTTCCAGTCTCGTCGTTGGTGCCAAGGCGTTTCTGACCGCGACGTTCGGAATCGAGCGGGCGTATTTCGTGCAAAATATCCGCGGATTCGAACCGGGTTACGTCGCATTGCCGAAAACGGCGCGCCTGAACGTTTCGATGCTCAAGTCGATGATCGAATCGAATCCCGAGAACGCAATTAAGATCCGGGAAACCGACGATTTCGTGATTCTCGGCGCGAATTGGCTCCCCAAACAGATGGACGAGGTCACGTTCGGTCCGAAGCGTGTGATGCCGCGTCCCGATTTCCTCGACGCCCGAAAGGAAGTCGAAAATTACCCGGTTCAGCTTCTCGTCGCCGTGCCACGATTCGTCAAAAAAGTGCTCAATGACACCAAGCCGATGCTGCCCGAGCCGCTGGACAAGATCGATTTCGCCAAACTCGCCGACGGACTGCGGTACAAGGCGGTCGGGATCGACCCGGCGAAACCGGACCTGTACGCCGTGGCGCAAACCGAATCGGACCTGGCGGCGCAGGAGATTTATTATTCCGGCCAATCGTTGATCGACATCGGCGTCAAGCAGTGGGAAACCGTCTCCGCCGAAATCAATCAGAGAGAAGACCTCAGCCCGGTCGACAAGATCGTGATCGAGCGATTCAAAGCGTTGATGACGCCGGAGAATATTCAGTACGCTCGGGGTGAGATCATTCCGAAACCCGAAGGTTCAAGGTTCACGGTCCACTGGGACGCCGACACGGTCCGAGAGGCGGTCGGGAATTTGACACCGCTTTTTTCGCCGCTGATCCAGGGCCCGATCCTCGCCAGTCGGCAGGCGGCGAAGCGGATGCAGTGTACGAACCACATGAAAATGCTCGGTCTGGCCGCGCACAATTATCTTGACGCCAACGGAGTCTGGCCGCCGCCGTATTCGGTGGACGCCGCCGGAAAGCCGCTACACAGTTGGCGGGTTCTTGTGCTGCCGTACCTGGAAGAGACGGCGCTTTACGAAGCGATTCGCAAGGACGAGCCGTGGGACAGCGAGTACAACAAACAATTCCACGACAAAATGCCCGGCGTGCTTCGTTGCCCGGAATGCAAGGTCGGCGACGCCAAAAGCGGGAGCTCGTATTGCATGGTCGTCGGTGAAGAAACGTTCGGCCAGCCGCCGAAACCGGACGCGAAAAAGTTCACGATCGCCCGAATTACCGACGGCACCTCGAACACGATCATGTTCGTCGAACGCCGGGAACCGGTGAATTGGATGGAGCCGATCGACATTCCGCAGGAGGTCGCGTACGAAGGGATCAATCAATCGTACGTGGGAATCAGCTCATTCCACAATGGGGGCGTCAACTGCACGTTCTGCGACGGTTCGCTTTATTTTATAGCCGACACCATCGACCTGAAGACGCTCAAGGCACTACTGACGATCGCCGGCGGGGAAGTCGCACAGTGGTGATCAGAACCCGTTTTCCGGACGCGAGTTTCAGAGCGCTGTTGCGGCCCAAACCGTAAGGCTCGCAAAAAGCGGCGAGGAAGGATTGGCTGCAGTTGTATTCTTGCGAAAAGAGGTTCTAGTACATGGATTCTCAAATACGATTCATTTTCAAAGACTCTCTTTTTTGTTTTTTCTCACGGAGGCACGGGGGCACGGAGGAGTTACCCGCAGGGTATCGTTCTCCGTGTCTCCGTGCCTCCGTGAGAGAATAATGAACTTTATTTGAGAAGTGGTGTACTAGTCTTTGCGGTTCTCTTGCCCCCTGGACGATGACGCTTGTTCCTCTCCCAAAAATCAATTAGAATGGCCGAAGGTGTTCCGCTTCTTTTCCTTCAATGTCGCGAGGTGCAAAATGGTCCGATTTTTTTTGTGCGTTATCGTTATTGGGACGGCGGTCCCGGTTTTCGCGGCCGAGAAACCCCGGACCTGGACCGACAGTTCGGGCTCGTTCACGATGGAAGCGACCCTCCAGGAGTTCGACGGGAAAACCGCGAAGCTGAAAAAAAAGGACGGAAAAATCCTTTCCCTGCCCGCCGAAAAACTGAGCGACGAGGACCGAAAGTATCTCTCCCAAAAGAAAGAGCAGAGCCCGGAAAATCCGTTCGAAGTCGCGGAAAAAAGCAGCGCGGAGAAAAAAGATTCGAAAAAGAACGCTGCGCCGAAAACGAAAGCGATCGACCTGAAAAAATCGAAATCGGTCGAGATTCAAGGGAATATCGAGTGGAAATGCGATCCTGATCCGGCCCCGGTTCAAAAGACCTCCGATAAAGTCAAACGCATTCTCTTCCGAATGGGGGATGTTTCCCGGACGGCGTTCCCTCAGGAAACGGATTTCTTTTTCAACCGGGACGACGGAAAAAAAGTGCTGACCGCTTTTCAGCTCGACACTCATAGACGGCCGGACGAAAAAAGCGTAACGAAAGTCTTCCTCGGCGACGTTTCGACCGGACGGAATTCGTCGATCGATCATCCGAAGCGATTAACTCCCTTCGGGCTTTCCCCGGACGGCACCAAAGCCTTGTTTCTCGAAGGCTCCTGGGAGGGGCCGTTTACATCGGGAAACAGTCGCATCCTGCATGTCGTCAAGTGTAGCCCCAACAAACTGGAGCCGATCTTTTCGATGGAGCCGTTTGCGCAGATGCAGGAACCGAACGACCGCTTCAGCCGCACTATCGACGTGGAATGGGCCGCTTGGGCGACGAACGATCATATTCTCGTTTCGAACAAAGAACAGATGTTGTTCCTGATCTCCCTGGACACCGGCAAGGCGGTTTGGCGGATCAAGGTCGGGTATGGCGACGGAGCCGTCCTTTCGCCCGGCGGTAAGTATCTGGTCGTTCACTCCGGTCGGGAATTTTTTCTTTTGGAAACACTGACCGGAAAATGTATCGGCATGCTCGACGGAACAAACGGGAGTGGTTTTGGTCAAAAATTCACCTTTTCCCCGGACGGGAAAAAAATCGCGTCGGTCCAATTGGATACGGTTTCCGTCTGGGACGCAACAACGGGTCAAGCGGAAGAACCGTTCTACATTCAGCATGTCTCCGGACTTTACGCTCCCCATTGGGTCAATGAACGGTTCGTATTAGCCGATAGATTATTGGTCGACACGTACACGAAAACGCCGGTATGGGAGTACGGAGGCGGCTCTAGGAACCGCAAGTTCTTCGGGGGGCACGTTTGGTACACCGTCTCACGGCATCAGGAAGGTTCCTCGTTGGTCGGCGTTGTCGTACCGCACCTGAAGGTCGCCGCCAAAACGCCCGATAAGGAAGACGACCGCCTGTTCGTCGTCCGGCCCGGCATGACCGTGTCGTTGACGCTTGATCCTTCGATTGTTCAGGACCGCGAAACGATCCAATCGGCGTTTGAGGAAAAGCTGCGGGACAACGACCTGACATTGGCCGAGAACGCTCCGCTGAGTCTGTACTTGAACGTTTCCGAAGAAAAAGAAGGTACGATCACCTACCAGACGGGCCAATTTCCGTTTCGCCTCAATCGCGGCGGAGGGACCGAGGTAAAGTATAAACCGAAAAAATATTCCTGCCAATTTCGCAAAGGCGGTCAAACGCAATGGGAAATGACCGCTGAAACGTCGCCTCCGGAAAACATTTCCCTCGAAGACATCAAGGACACACCGCTGCAAACCATCGTCGACCGCGAGATGGCCAAAGCGCACTACAAAAGCTGGTTTCTCAACTTGGCGATTCCGAAGAAAATCCCCTTGCAAACCGAACTCGGACAAACCTCGTTCGATGAAATGGGAATTCGATGAAAAAACATAAAAATAAAAACGTTCGCTTACGCTTCCCGCTCCGTTTGCTTTCGCTCGCTACGCTTCCCGCTCCGTTAATTCATAATTCATAATTCCTAATTTTTAAGGTGCTTTCCGTTCGTTGCGATCACTGTTCCCACCGGTTCGACTTGCCTGAAAAGGCAGCGGGGAAGAGAGTGCGCTGTACGCAATGCGAACGGATTCTCGACGTTCCGAACGCGGTTGCTCCTCCCGAGCCGGACGACGATCTCGGCTTGGCACCACTCCCGGAGGACCGCCCGAAATCGTCTCCGGCCGAAAAAACGACGCCCGCCCCCGAACCGGAAAAGGTGTTCTTCTCGTGCCGCTCTTGCGCACAATCGCTGAAAGTTCCGGCCAAAGCGCTCGGGAAAAATATTCAATGCCCGTTCTGTCAAACGACGCAAACGATTTCCGCAACCGCGCCGCC
>JAVBTU010000242.1:0-7201 GCA_031556015.1 Thermoguttaceae bacterium | reverse complement strand
GTGATCACCTATCGAATGCGCATCCAGGTTCCTCAGGACCGGCGTTCTTCACAAACGATTCTCCACTTGATACCGGTCGATCAAGGACTTGATTCGTTGGCGATTCCCGTCGGGTATTATCGCTCGATTATTCCGGCGATCCCGGATTCATCACAAAATACAACGATCTCCTCGGCTGCCTCACTCATTCGTCCTCAAAGACACTCATTGGGAGTCGTGGCGCGCGGAAGTACGATCACAATGGATGTTTCCGGCCCTAAAGAAATTCTTGAATCGCTTCAGATCGCCAAAAACGAGCGATTCCCGGAGGGGACGAAAGTCGAATTGTTGCCGATGGGCGCAGAAAACGTTGAGAAGCGGCAAATCTCGATCACGTTGAGTGAAACGACCCCCTTGGGGGCTTTTCGCGGCAAAATTCTGTTTCGTTCGATTTTGAATGAAGTCGTTTCCCTGGAGGTTTTCGGTTATGCCGGGCCGAGACGTGAAGCTAAAAAATAGGAGACAGCGACGATGACCTCGAAATTTTACATGCCGGTCCGGAGTATATTGGTGATTTTCCTGGCTTATGCGGGCGGCGTATCATCGGCTTCGGCCCAGGATTTAACGGCGGAGGAAATTTTGGCCAAATCGAAAGAAGCAATGCAACAGCCGCTTTCCTATCGTATCGTTGATGAAAAATTCGAAACCACTGTTTATCAAAAAACGTTGGCGGATGGCACCAAAGCGGTCTTCAAGGAGGCTGTTTCAAAGAAGGATTCACTTCTTCCTTTTAAGATAACCTCGCTCCAAAAAGGGAACCGGTCTTATGAAATTTATCTCGAAGAGGGAATCGTTCTTGATACAAGCTTTCGAATACGGAAGACAGATGAATTAAAGAAGGCCGCGGAAAATAATTCTCAAAAAAAAGAACAAGGTGTAGAACCATCCGAGCAAAAGGATGATTTATCGTCTCGTTATACAGTTGAAATCGCTCCCCACAATGGGAAGAATTGTTATCTGGTGAGTTGGAAGGCAAAAGATATTATTTTTCGATACATTATTGAGCAGGGTACTTTTTTGGAACTGGAGGTTGATGTTGTCAAGGAAACAGGTGAGAGGCTTTTCGGCGTAAATGAAAAAAAAGACTTGACACTTTGTCCGGATTTGACGGATGATTTTTTCCAGATTCCACCCGGGATGGAAACTAAAATCATGGCCAATGAAGTGGAGCGTGCCGCCGTGTTCCAGGAGATTCTTGCTAAAAAATTTCCTCCACCACAAAAGGTTGAAATGGTGGAACCTATTCCCTTACCCCCTCCAACGCCGACCCCGCTGCCTCAAATTGAAGGGGTGGGCGAATTGCCAGCTCCCAGGTCGTCGTCAAGAATTTTGTTTGTCATTGGCGTCAATGTTGTGTTTCTTGCCATTATTGGCACATTGATTCATCGAAATCTAACAAAATCATCGCAACTTCGAAATGATACGAAATAATTTTTCGGTTTTATCCTGGCAATTTATCGTTTTTTTCTGTGATTCGAGACGATTTCTATCGTCAATTGTTTTCCACAATTCAAATTTATGGAGGAACCCAGTTATGAAATCTTTACATCCCAAGAACATTGTTATGCGATATTTAGCTTTGCTTTTGCTGGTTTTGTGTTTTTCAAAGTTCTCATTTGCTGACTGTGCTGTCGACTGTAGAGCAGCGTACGATGCGGCGACTCAGGCGTGCGCCGCTGCTCATTTGGCAGCAAACCAGAATTGTGACAACTTGAGGACCCAGAAATATCTGTCTGCCGCCGAGACCTTGTTTAACGCAACTAAGTCATGTGAAAAAGCATATGAGGAAGCGTCGGCCAAATGTGGTCTGGAAGCATTGGAAAGAGAGTTAAAAGCCGAACAAAGAAGAAGCGAATGTGAAGACGCGGCAAACGATGAGTATGAGGAGGCGATGAATGGAAACGACCTTTCCGCTGAAGCGATAAGCGAATTGGAAAGAATATGCGACGAAGCCTTGGAAAGTTGCGCGGCCTACTACTTTGATGCGATTAATGAGAGCGGCATCTTGAAGACTATTTGTACCAATCAGGCTGGAATGCTTCAAGCCCAATGTATTGCGAATGCAAATACCGCTTATGCCGCCAGCATAGCGGCCGCGGATACGGCCCACTTGGGATGCAAACAAGAAGCGGCGAATAAACGTGCGATATGTGACGCCGGAGCGTTGGGGAATTACAATTCCTGCATGTCGACCTGCGGCGGGTGAGGCGTGACGGGACTTCGAAATGCGATGACGTTGAGAGAGTTCGAAAATCGTTCCGTTGAGATGCAACTCTCTTGATCGTCCTCCTCCGTTGCATTTCGCCAAGTCCGATCAATCGAATTGGAGCAAGCCGAAAGGTTGGCCCTTTGGTCCGGTTTTGTCGAGATTTCCCGAATTACAGATTTCCAAACCGACGCCGGGAACGATTCGCCGCAGCGAAATTCCCCATGCGGTTTCGGAGCTCGGCGGGAATTCGGTCAACTGGTCCAACGGGATCGCCGCTTCGATCATCCAGTAGTGCTCATCCTCTTCCCGGGCGACGTACCAGGCCGGATTCCAGCTTTTGTCCCCGCAACATTCGTCGCCGACCCAGCCCCGGTAATCGACCGTGAGCTTGAAAAACGTCGAGCCGTCCCGGTCGATATCCAGGAGGATTTCAACGCGATCCTCATTCGTCAAATCGGGGTCACGCGGTCGGGGCGCGACATTCGGCGGCGGATACGTGAATTCGTCCGATTTTCGACACCGCAGCGCCAGGTAAAAATTGTCGTCGTCGTACCGGAACATCGCTTGTGCGCCCAGGTCGGAAATCCCGTTCGATTCGACCGCGATCCGAGCCGAAGCCAACGCGATCGGGCCGGTCCCCGGATCCGGCGCAACCGATTTCGGCGTGAACGAAACGATCGGCGTCTCGAACCAGAACTTCCGGTCCAGGTCCTCGTCGAACAGGCCGTCCAGGTACGGCGGCTCCGGTGCTTTCGTCGCGGGAATCCTCGCCGCGGACATGTTCGGCTTGATTTGCAGAGCGCCGAATTCCTCCGGGCCGTACATTTTCAAGAGTTGGGAATATTGTTGTACGGATCCCCGTCGCATCATTTCGCGACGCTGTCGGTCGGCCGAATCGACGGGATTCGTTTCATCGAGCCCGAGTTTTCGTTTCGTCCACCAGCGTATTTCTTCCGAGGAATCGTATCGAATCAACCATTGTAGCGCAACGACCGAGAACGGGTGTTGCGGAAATTGCTCGACCATCCGGACGAAAATCGATTCCGTTTCGTCCCAGCGGTTTTGCGATTGAAAACGCAAGGCGATTTCCAACAGCATTTCCGGAAGTCGGTTCGGCTCCATTTCGCCGAGCAGACCGCCGAGGACCGCGATGGTGTTCAGGTTCGAGTCGGGCGACGATTCCTGGAGCGATTTGTCGCACAGTTGAAGAATTTGTTGACGCCGCAAGACCCGACGACGATTCGATTCCGCCTGGTCGGCGTCGTTTCCGAGCGGGACGCGACGTGCTTCCGTTCCCGGGGCGATCGCGACGCCGCTGAACAGGTCGTTTTTCGTACCGGCCGTACCGGCGAAATCGTCCAAGAGCGGTTGAAAACCGGCTCGTGCGAACCATTGCGTCGGCTTCGGCTGAATCAATCCCCGTGCCGGAAACGTCGATTCATCCAGGGAGCGTCCGATTCTCGCGGCGTAATCGGTGGAATCAAGATTGATTTCTCCCTGAAATTCCCGGGAAACGGCGTAGAGTTTTCCGACTTTCCACGGCGTCAAACCGGCTTCGCGAATCTGTTCGGGAAAAATATTCGGATCGGCGGCCGCACGAACGGCTTCGGCCAGTTCCCGGGAAAGAAACTGTCGGCTCGCGGTGTCGCTGGACCGCGAATCGGACGTCAACACGACGTTCGGTTTCCACATTCGGAGATTCCGCACGAGATTTTGCCGAAGCCGTAAAAGCCCCTTGCCGCCGTTTTCCTTTTCGATCCGCTGGACGACTTTACCGATTGGCATTTTCAGTTCCTCCGGATCGAGCGTGAATCCCCAACTTTGTGACGCCCCGGTTCCGCCGCAGCGGACGACCGCTTCGTGGACGGCTTCGATCGGGTTTTCGTCCGATTGTGAAACGATTTCGACCCCGCAAAGGTATCCGAGTTCCTCGCCGTAGTGAACGAAGGTTTCCAGCGGAATCTCTTCGCTTTTCAGGGACACGCCGAGCATCGCCAGCCGGGTGCCGCCCAGTCGCTGGACGGTCCAGTGGACGCCGCCGTCCAGGGTTTCCAGGATCGTTCCCAAATCGCCGACCGCGTAACCGCGATTGGCGTCGAAGAAGCGGATTTCCCGGATCGGCGTCGTGATACCGGTTGCCGCAGTGCTCCAGGTGCGTCCGGCGTCTTTCGAGTAGAAGATGATCGAACCGGGCGCTCCGGCGATCCAAACGTTGTTCTCCCGCGCGAAGACGGTTTGAAAGTCGAACAGAGAGGGCGCGATTCCGGGAAGCGGCGGCGCATCTTGCCATTGTTCACCGTGATCGTACGAATTACAGACGAGTCCGCCTTCGCCGACGAGCCAACCGTTGGCGGCCCCGGGAATCGTTCTGGTGAACACGTCCAAGGCGATCGGACGGCGCATTCCGTACGAAAGATGATTCGATTCGCGCACGATCCCCTGCAACACCCGCGGCGAACCGTCCGAAGCGAGACCGGCACCGGTTTGCGGGTCCAGGAAACGAAAATCGTTCCAGCAGACGTTGGGAGAGCCGGGCAGCGGACTCCAGCTCCGCCCGCCATCGTGGGTTTGAAACAGACCCCCTTGCGACATGATCGTCGAATCCCCCGCCGCCCAACCGTTGGCGCGGTTTTCCATTTTGACGCGACGCAGCGTCGGAAGGAACGGCGTCGGAATTCGCGTCCAATTTTCACCGCCGTCGTCCGTTTTGAGAATGACGCCTTCACATTTGTTCAGAAACGGCTTACGAAAACCGCCGACGACGACACCACGCATCGGGTCGGTGAACGAGACGCCGTACAACGGACAATCGACGGGCGTTTCGGTGAGCGTCCAATTGCGACCACCGTCGACGGTTTTCCAGACCGTACCGCGATCCCCGACCGCGAAGCCGTTTTGCGTGTCGGTAAAACAGATGTCGTGTAACCGGGCGTCCGCTTGGAGTTCCCGCTTGAATCGTTGTGATTGTGTTTCCCACTGGTGGGGAGCGAGCAGGACTTCAGGATCGTACCGAATTCCCTGATCGGCTTCCGGCGTGGAACCGCCGGACATTTGTTCGAACGGGTCGCGAAGGCGGCTCGGCTGCGGCTGGAGGATCGGAGCGGTGTCATAATGACGGGGAGCCAAGCCCGGAGAATTCGAAGCGGGGGCCGTCGCGGCGGCGGACGGGTCTCGTCTGGCCCGGGATTTCGAGAGTTTCAGTTCTTCGGCGATCGCCTGCAGCGCCGGGTTCTGTGCGAGAACCGACGTGGAAATCAAGAGGAAAAAAACAAACGCCGGTCCTCCGGCAAACAAACGAAACGGCGTCAACATGGATTGAAATCCTTTGTATCAAATGCGCGGGCGATTTTTCCTGGGACCGCAGGCATCTTGCCTGCACCTGGGTCTGCGGGCTTCCAGCCCGCAGTATGAAACGGTCGGACGCCATGCAAACGGTGCCTGACCGCCCACTGGCAGGCTGGAAGCCTGCGGTCCCAGCGGGGGGCCATTATTTCCGGATCGACGAACTGTTTTCGACGATCGCCTGTTGGATCTTCGCGACGGATTGGTAATATTTGTCCGCGTTGTCCTGTTCGTCGAGTTTGCTCCACATCGTCGACAGGTTCGAATAAGGAATCAATAAAGCGGTCATTTCCAGGTATCCTTTGTCCACCGCCGCTTTGATTTTTTTCAAGCCGAGTTCGGAGAGTCGGATCGCTTCCGATTTTTGATCCGTTTCCCAATACGAAACGCCCATGCTGACGAGCATTTCGCCGACCCGACCGGTTTCCTCCGGCCCGAGACCGGGCAGGATGTCGTCGAAAATCGGCAGTGTCCGGTCGAACCAGACGATCGCCGCGCGGTGGTTCTTCATCCCGATCGCGTGAATCGCTCCGAGCCGAAAATAGAGCCGGGAAAGGAGATAATAGTCCGCTTCGCTCGTTCGGCCTTCGATTCCGTGTTCGATCATATCGACGGTCGGTTCTCCGTACTTCAACGCCGCGGAATACTGTTTACGCCGCTGATACGATTGGACCGCTTCGAAAAGAGCGCAACCGGATTCCCATTGAATCTTGCGACGATTGAGCGGGTCGTCGCTCACGTTGATCAGCTCTTCGGTCGCCGTGAGAACGTCCTGGATGTACGGCTCGATGCTCGACGATTCCGTGATCACCGACTGGGCCGAAAGCCCGCAAATCGCGACCCGGAACAGGTATTCCCGGATGAGCCGCTTTTTCGAGGCGACTTCCGGGTCCTTGAGTACTTCCTTGACGCTGGCGAACCATTTCTCGATCGCGGACCATTTATTGTCCCAATTTCCCAGTGCGATGTCCTTGACGACTCCGAGCTGGGCGTTGACCAGAACTTCCCGGGCAGTGCTGCGGACCGTCGGATTCGAATGCTCCCGGAGTGGAATCGCGATGTCCAGCGCTTCCTTGTGGTAGGAGTACGCCTGTTCGCAATTCACACCGGCTCCCTGTCGGTACAAATCGCCGAGCAGACACAACGCAACCGCTTTTTGATGTTGGAATTTCTCGCAAAGCGGGAGCATTTCTTTCAGGTACATTTTCGCGTCTTCGATCCGGTTCATCACCATCAAGGTCTTTGCGAGCGTGATGTGATACTGCGGCATCGTCTGGTCGAGTTCCAGCGCTTTCTGGATGTGTTCCATCGCCGTCGCCCCGTCGCCGCCGGTCAGTTCGATCTGGGCGAGCAACCAATACGATTCCGGGTTGTCCGGGTCATAGAAAATCGCCGCTTTCAAATCGTTCATCGAATCGCTCGGAGAATCTTCCAGGTATCCCTTGGCCCGGATCACGAACGGATCGGCCGTGATCGGGAGGATTGCGATCTTTTTGACCATCGCCGAGGGGACTCCCGCCTCTTCCGACGGCGTGTAAATCAACGTGAGCCCCTTTTCCGGGAACATCAAACCGATCACGTCGCCGTGTTCGTCCGCGAAGGAAACCGGTC
>JAVBTU010000133.1:0-6623 GCA_031556015.1 Thermoguttaceae bacterium | reverse complement strand
ACTGATATGGCAAACGCGGGCCATTTCCTTGACGGTCCAAGGATGTTCCAACTGTGAGGGAATCGCCGCCAAACCGTCGAGGAAGCCTTGGACCATCCGCAAAGCCGGGGTCGAATCCGCCGAACCGGGATTTTCCAACGGGGTCGTACTACGCAGGAGCTGAAGGAGATCGTAAAGAATCGCGTTGATGTGAATCGCAAGGGAGGAGACCGGACAGACCTCCCCCGAATCCCGAAGCTCGCGATGGAGGCTTTCCCAAGTTTTCCGCAGCTTCGGCGAAAGATGGAAAACCGGCGCCGGGGCGTACATCAGTCGCGGAATCAGTTCTTCGATGTCTTTCGGATCCAGAACGATCCAGTTCGGCCAACGACATTTTTGGTCTTTGTTCCGGATGTTGGAATCGATGATGAACCACAAAAGCGTATTGGATTCGATATTCGGATTCCCCAGTCGATGAAGCTGCCAGGGGCCGCAGGCGGTCAAATCGCCCGCCCTCAACGTCCACAGGGACGACGTGGTCCAGAAATCGATCTGCCCGCTTTGCAGAAACGTGACCTCGATCCCTTCGTTGCGATGCCAATCGAGCCCCCACGATTGCGAATCGACGGCATTCCAATATCCGACCGTCCGAAGGCCGGGAAGCCGGTCTTCCGGAAGGGGATGCCCCGGATACTGTCCCCGGGCAAAGGCGTGCAGTTCGATCGATTGACGAGAGGCCGCTTCACGTAAATCGGTACAGGTATCGGCGTGAATCACCGTTTGCCCCTCTCGAAAAGCCGGTGGTTTGATCATTGGCGGAATGGAATAAACACGAAGTGAAAGGCACGCTCTCTCCAAAATACGAACCGATTTCGCCCCTCCTGTATAAAATTCTACAGTTATTCGTTTTCGAACGCAATAGCGTCGCGGTCCGGTATAATGAGACACGCTCGGTCGATAATGCGTGATTGTTTTCGGTTTTTTCGCTGCATTTGTTTTTCCCGTCAAACACGCACCGCGAAAAAAGGCCAAGGCAAAACCCATCCGTTGATCGGCGTCAAAAATGAACAATGTCCTCATTGCCGATACTCGAACCGCTCTATTGTAATGATTTCCACTCCATCGACACGCCGAACATTCGTCAAGACCGTCGGAACCGCGGCGGCCGGATTAACGCTGACCTCCTTGTTTCCCGGAACGCCCCGTGTTCACGCCGCGGAAACGAACACCATCAAAATCGCCCTGGTCGGTTGCGGAGGACGCGGTGGCGGTGCGGTTATGGACGCGATGCAGGGGGGCGGACCGGTCAAACTTCACGCTTTGGCCGACATCTTTCCGGAAAAAGTCGCCTCCTATGCCAAGAGTTATGAAGAGCAACTGGGAGAATCCGGGACCGTTCCCAAGGATCGGCAATTCGTCGGTTTCGACGCTTATAAAGACGCGATCGATTCCCTGGAACCGGGAAAGGATATTATCATCCTCGCGACTCCGCCGGCGTTCCGACCGACGCATGTCGAATACGCCGTCAATAAGGGACTCAACGTCTTCATGGAAAAATCGTTCGCCACGGACGCGCCGGGCCTGCGCCGCATCGAAGCCGCCGCGAAAGCCGTCGATGAAAAAGGAACGAAACTCGCCTGCGGCCTGATGTGGAGGCACGGTCGGGAACACGTCGAAACCGTCCAACGCATCCACGACGGAATGATCGGCGAAATCCTCCACATGCGGACGTATCGCATGGAGCCGGCGATTCCGGAAATCAAACGCCGCGATGGAGAAAGCGAACTGGCCCACCAGATCCGTAATTACCATTCGTTCACCTGGACCAACGGCGGCTTCTTCCTCGATTGGTGCATCCACAATGTCGACATTCTTTCCTGGGCGAAACAGGATTGGCCGGAATCCGTGATTGGGATGGGAGGACGCAGCACGCCCGACGTCGTCGGGCAAGTCTTCGATCACCAAAATGTCGAGTATTTCTTCAAAGACGGAATCAGCCTCTGCGCTTACGCCCGGCACATGCAAGGCACGCCCTGTTTTTACACCGATTACGTTCTCGGAACCAAAGGTATGGCGATTCTCCTCGGAGGATTCCGAATCATGAAAAATCACTCTTTCGCTCCGTCGAACGAAGTCGTTTGGAAATACGAAGGACCGAACCGAAGTCCCTACCAGATTGAATTCGAATTGTTTATCGACGCGATTCGAAACAACAAACCGTACAACGAAGGTCATCGCGCGGCCAAAGCCGCCTTGGTCGGTATCATGGGGCGCATGGCCTACGAATCGGGGCAGCACGTTTTCGAAAATCCGGCGCACGAATCGAAAATCGAATTGTTCCCCGGAATCGACGCGATCACCTGGAACACGAAACCGCCGGTCGAACCGGACGCCAACGGCCATTATCCTTACGCGATTCCCGGGAGAACCGTGACCGTGTGAGGTTGGAGATAGCTCTATTCCTTTTTCTTCGTTACCCTTTTATTCGAGGAGAACTTATCATGTATGACACGATTATTAAACGTCACGAAAGTAGGACACCGAGAGGCCGCTCACGGGCTTTTACGCTCGTTGAACTCCTTGTCGTGATCGCGATCATCGGAATATTGATCGCGCTGTTGTTGCCGGCTGTCCAGGCGGCCCGGGAAGCCGCCCGAAGAATGGCTTGTACGAACAACTTGAAACAGATGGGATTGGCGCTGCACAATTTCCACGACGCGATGAACAAATTTCCCGCCGTGAACCTTCACGACGAGATCGCGTCGCTGTTTCCAGGAATCTCCCGGGGCCAATTTCGCGGGAACGTCCCGCGAGCCGTGGCAACACTTCCGAGCATGCCGTCTCGTCAGTACGCGTCCCCGGGACGCTGCGCCTGGACGGTGATCATTCTTCCGTATATCGAGCAGCAGGCGCTTTACGATGCGATCAAATCGAACCGTCACAACGAAGACGGAACCGAAGTAGCCAGCGGCGGCGATTATCCGTTTCCGTTCCCGGCGATTTATTACGATGGAAACAACCGCGTCGAACCGCACCCGGTCTATCGGACGACGATTCCCTGTTACGTTTGTCCTTCGTCCGGCGCGCCGACCAGTTCGGGGTCGCAGGTCGGGGCCGGAACCTATCGTATGAGCCGCGGCGACATTCCGTTCTACGAATGGGATTACTCCGGGACACGCGGTTTCGGGACTTCCGGGACGAGATACATTCCGCATACGGACGGGAACGCCGGGCCGGGAACGTTGACGATCGCGACGATCACCGACGGAACCTCGAACACGGTCGCGTTGTCCGAAGCCGCTTACGCGCCGGCTGCGCCCTCCCGCTGCAAAGGGGGATTTTCCAAGGATCACAACGGGTATTGGGACGCGCCGAACCTGATTTTCAACTACGTGGAAAACGGGAGCATCAAATCGAACTTTGAAGAACAGTACACCGCGGGGGTCGTCTGGATGGACGGAACGGCGAATTTGTGCGTTTTTAACACGATTTTGCCCCCGAACAGTCCCAGCGGCGGTCCGAACGTCTGGAACCAGGCGATCATCAGCGCGTCGAGCAACCACACCGGCGGCGTCAATTGTTGTTTCGCGGACGGATCGGTTCACTTCATTTCCGAAACGATCAACACGCAAAACCTCGATAAATTGCCCAGCGGCACGTTCGGATACCACGGCGCGAAAGACGATCAAACCCAGCATTACCAGGGTCAGTCCATCTACGGAGTTTGGGGAGCGATCGGTTCCTCGCACGCCGGAGAGTCCGCGACGGCGTTGTAGCGTTCTCACCGGAAATACGTTGTGGCCCTTTTTGTCATTCAACGCCGATAAGTGATTTTTCCCTTGGAGTGCGGGCGCCTCGCCCGCCAGTGGGAAGTCGGGGACCGTTTGCCGGGCTTACTTCCGCTTCGCGAGTGAGGCGAAAGACCGGGATATTCAAGTGCGGGCGAGGCGCCCACACTCCATAAAAAACGCTTAACGGCATTGTTTGTCATTCTGAGTGAAGCGTACTCGCGAAACGAAGAATCTGGTGTATTCGCCGATACACATTGCAATGCGAGTACGGCTTGAAACCAGATTCTTCGGAGTACAAGAATGACAATTGTGCCGTTGATCAATGCAGAATTTGCTTGCAGCCTTAAACGTCGTGAATGATTAACATAACCTTATCCATGGATTTCCCCATGAAACGCTTTGTTTTTGTTTTACTGGCTTGCCTGGTCGTGTTTTGCAGCGGCTGCGGCGAAAAATTGACGAAGGTGACCGGCAAGGTCACCGTCGACGGAAAAGAGATCGAAGGCGCGACGCTGACGTTCACCTCGAAAGAGAACGGCTCCATTTTCTCCTCAGGAAAGACCGATGCGCAGGGAATGTATTCGTTGCGGACGCTTCGGGGAGGGGACAAAACGATCAATGGCGCCATGCCGGGCTCGTACCTCGTTTCCATCGTCAAAAAGGAGGAGGACGGTCCCCCGAAAAAAGACACCTCGACCATGACGATCGAAGAAAAGGTCAACTACGAAATGTCGTTGACCGGCGGTCCGATGACAAAAAAGAAGTTCATTTACCACGTGCCGAAAAAGTACGAAGTCGCCTCGAATTCCGGCTTATCGGCGGACGTTCCCGAGAGCGGCTCCGTGGTCCACAATTTCGATCTGGAATCGAACTGAGGCGTGGGATCGATGGTTTAAAACGACACGCGAACTCTCAGCGACAGCGAATCGTCCGGCTTGAAGGTCGGCTGGGTATCGTGTTCGAATTCCATACGCCGATCGAATAAATACGCGATTTCGGCGTTCCACTGGAAGGTTCCCTGTTTGCGGACCGATTCGTACCCGAGCAGGACGGAAAATTCGCGGTACATCGCAAGATCGGAGCGACCGCCGGTACTGGAAATCGCCCAGGTATCGCCGCCGAAACCGCCGCCGAGATAAAGCCAACGATCGATTTGCGAATCGCTCCAACCGGTCAGACGCCGTGCAATACGCGGTTGCGGAGCCATGCACTCGAACTTCCAATCGTCGTTGGGCGTGTAGGTAAAACCGCCGATCGGGAGAACCGGAATATCGCCTCGGTCCAGGTACGCGACCCCCATGAGAACTTTCCATCGGGAATTCGGCGTCCAATTCGCTCCGAACATCACCGGACAGCGGATCGTTTCGCCGGAGGTTTTTCCGTCGCCGGAATAACTCGGCGAAGCGTTGAGCATCAGGCTCCATCGTTCGTTGAGCGGTTTCATCCACGTTACGGTCAAACCCGCGTTATACAGCGAGTCGGGGAACGAAGTCGGGTACTTCCACTGAGCGTTCGTATACTTGATGCCGGGTGAAAACAGAAAGAAGGATTTTTCGAAGAATTTCCATTTCGGTCCCGGCAGCGCGAACGTCAGTCCGGCTTGAGCGTTGGTCAGTCCGAGACCGTTGTCTCCCCCTTCGGGCGTCCAAGATCCGCCGAAGGTGATCCGCTGAATCAACCGTTTTTGCTGCTTTTGTTTCAACTCGCTTTCCAGGGAAAGCCGGTCCGTCAAGCCGCTGAACGCTTCTTCCCGCGCGCCGGAAGGGTGCGGAACGAACGACAGTTCAACCGGCGCATCGTCTTGGGCGGCGCAGAGTCCGACCAGGAAAACAACGGCGATCGTCGAGAGAAAAGCGGTTCTGAACATGAGGAAAGGGAACGTCCGACACGAAACGATAGACACGATTTTCCGAGGATAAGAAATTCGCGGTTTCAGGTCAATGTCGATTTTTCGTGGAGAAAATAAAACCGGCCGTTCACGTTCGGTCCGTTGCGACTCTCAGTTGGGACAGGTCGTTCCCGATTCTCGCCAAATCGTCGTCGCTTAAAGGAATATTCCCAAAACGTACACGGTAAAACGCCTCCACGATGCTCGCGGCGCATCGATTGAGCGATTCCAGGTCGATTTTTTCGTCGTCGCTCCGCATCCGTTCGATCAGGAGCGGAATTGCACGCACGGAAAATTCCTGCTGCGTCTCGCTGGTTTGACGCTGAATCGAGAGTTTCGACAGCAATCGCTCCATTTGGACGTAAAAGTCAACCGAAGCCTGTCGCTTGCGCTCCTGGACGTCCATTGGAATCAACAGACGCCGAAAAAGCCGAAGGAGTCCCAACCGAATGAGTACGTAAACTCCGCCGAAAAGTATCGCCAAAGGAAGGACGATCAGAAAAATATCGGTCTGTCGAATCGTTCCGGCCCGGATTTGTGAAAAGATTTCCTTGTACCGCTGCACGATCGACGCTCCGATTTCGCTCCATTGATTGGTTTGCGCCGCGTTTTTCACCGTTTCGAATAACTGGCGAAACGGTTCGTAAATCACGGTCGATTGCTTGGACCCGTCCAGGTTCATGACGTAGTTTTGCCAAAACGTTTGGACGGCGTGAATCCAATCGGAAAGATTCATGGAAAAACCGCGAAACAAGTCCGCTTCCTGGTCGGGTGTCGCGTCCAAACGCAGCCAACCTCCCTGTCGCCAATGGTTCGCGAATTGCGATTGGAGCAGATTGCCGGGCAGGGAAATGCGCGAGACGTACACCTCCACCCAGCTATGCGCGTCGGATTGGCGAACCATGTACCCTTCCGACCCCTTGGTCTGCGCGACCGCCTTATACCCGATGCAAAGCCGGGAAGGG
>JAVBTU010000473.1:0-4583 GCA_031556015.1 Thermoguttaceae bacterium | reverse complement strand
GGTTACCGTGACGCCGAGGATTTGACGCACGATTTTCTCGCCCAGTTGCTCGAAGGAAACATGTTTCCGCGTTTGCAGCGGCACGGCGGTTTGTTCCGGTCTTATCTGCTCGGTGCGGTGCGGCATTTTTTGGCCAACGTCCGCGAGCGGGAATCGGCGATCAAACGTGGTGCCGATGTTACGAAAATATCGCTGCCGGACGATTCGCCGGGAGCGGACGACTTTGACGTCGCCGTTTTCGACCGCGATTGGGCCAGAACGATGGTCGACCGGGCGCTCGATTCCCACACACTGCCGCGCAGTGTTATCGTTACGATTTGGCGTGAACGCTTACCCTTATTTTTTGAGGAAAAAAACGACCTCAGTAGCCACGGACGCTCACTTTTCACAAACCTTATTACCTTATTCCAAGGGCGAGAATAAGGTAATAAGGTCTGATTTCCTGTCGAATTTAGGCTACTGAGGTTGTTTTGTCAAACAAAATAAGGTGAAAGTAATCGCGTAAGTCCATGAAACCCCGGGAAATAAGGGACTTGACGCGATTTGATTTGTGATACGATAGAGGCCATCTGCGGCTCTTTGTCAAGGGAGCGTTTATTCCGCCGAAGGAGCCTTGAAAAGCGGACCGGAACTGTCGCCGATTCCCCCTTTGAGAAGTTCGGGAGAAATCGGTTGCGAGGCCGCCGCGGTATCCGCGGGAGCGGCGCCCGGTTCGACTCCGTCTTCTTCCGCCCATTCCGCACGCTTGCGCGACAGACCGATCTTGCGTTCGTCCGCATCGACCCGGAGAACCTTGACCTCGATTTCCTGGCCGACTTTCACGACGTCTTCCGGATTCTCAACCTTGTGGTTGGCCAATTCGGAAATGTGGAGCAGGCCTTCCAGATCGTCTTCCAAGCTGATGAAAACGCCGAAGTTCGTGATTTTCGTAACTTTTCCGATGACGATTTGGCCCGCCTGATACTTTTCGGGAATCCGGGTCGTCCACGGATCTTCGGACAACTGCTTCAAACCGAGCGCGATCCGGCGGTTCTTCTTGTCGACCGTGAGGACGCGGCAGGTGACTTTTTGGCCTTTCTGAACCACTTCGTTCGGATGCGTGATCTTCCGGACCCACGACATGTCGCTCACGTGCAACAGGCCGTCGATTCCTTCTTCGATTTCGATGAACGCACCGTAATTGGTGAGATTGCGAACCGTTCCGGTAATTTCGGAGCCGAGCGGGTATTTTTCGTCGACTTTTTCCCAGGGATTCTCGTGAGTTTGCTTCACGCCGAGCGAAATCTCTTGTTTATCCTTGTTGATTCCGAGAACGACGACGTCGATCGGGTCGCCGACGGCGATCAATTCGCTCGGGTGACTGATACGCTTCGTCCAAGACATTTCGCTGATATGAACGAGCCCTTCGATCCCTTCTTCGAGTTTGACGAACGCCCCGTAGCTCATGACGTTGACGACCGTTCCCTGAACCCTCGAGCCGACAGGATATTTCTCTTCGATGTTTTCCCACGGACTGGCGGTTTTTTGTTTCAAACCGAGTGAGATCTTCCCCTTTTCGTGGTCGATGGCGCGAATGATGACTTCGAGCTCCTGGTCGATCTGGACCATTTCGGACGGGTGATTGATTCGGCCCCAGCTCATATCGGTAATGTGGAGCAGACCGTCGATTCCACCAAGGTCGATGAACGCGCCGAAGTCGGCGATGTTCTTGATGACCCCTTTGCGAATTTCTCCTTCGTGAAGCTGGCAGAGCAGCGCGGCTTTCTTTTCTTCCCGCTCGCTTTCGATCAGCGCACGTCGCGAGACGACGATATTTCGTCGAGCTTCATCGATTTTCAGGACGACGCATTGAATTTCCTTGCCGATGTATTCGCCGATGTCCTGCGGGCGACGCACGTCGACTTGCGAGGCGGGCAAAAAGACGTGTACGCCGATGTCGACGAGCAAACCGCCTTTGATTTTGCGGGTCACGGTACCGGTGACGACTTCACCTTCCTTGACCGACTTCATCATGTTGTCCCACGCTTCGATCTTGGCGGCTTTCTTCTTGCTGAGCATGACCATGCCGCGAATCTCGGCGCCTTCGATCGCATCTTCGATCTCTTCGACGAGAACTTTGACGACGTCGCCGGGTTGGGGAACCGGCTCGCTTTCGTCCGTCCAATCCCCCAGCGGGACAAGTCCTTCACTTTTATATCCGACATCGACGATCACGAATGCGCCGTCGATACGGATGACCGTCGCTTGAATGATTTGACTCTGATTGACTTCCTGCCCGCCCCAATCGATTTCTTCCGGGTTGGCCCCGGCCATTGCAGCGTTTACTTCATCTTCCCACTCATGTTCATTAACATCCAGACCCCGAATCAGGTTCTTATTAACCACAACACCAATTCCTAAAAAAAAGAGGTTTCAACTCGTTATTTGTACGGGTAAATTTTCGAAAACGCACTCACCGGACGTTTCCCGTACAATGTTTGCTGGATTCCTGTGTGACACGCTGCAAAACCAACGGAGGTGGAGTTCTCCGCGCAAGGGCAACCGACCGACAATCCAACGGAGGACGCATTGTAACCGGGTTTGTAAAGATTGCAATCCGGGGAAATGAGAAAATCAGAGAATTCCTTGAATTCTTCCCTTCCGTCCCTCGTTCAACAGCAACTGTGTTACTAACTTTGAACATCGTGAATTTTTTCACGAAGTAAGCGCCCATCGGAAGCGAACACTTATCCGAGCGGCAGTGCCAGTGCGGCTCGCACCTCGTTTTGGTTGGCGGCCCTGCCGCCCTGTGTACTACCCAACGACAGAAAATTCCCTGTATAATTGGGCGATCAAATGTAAATTCACTTCCCATTTTCCAGCACGCAACATGAAATCATCGACTCTTTCGCTCGTGGTCGGGCTTGTTTTGTTCCCCTTCGTTTTCTCCTCCGCTGCAACACGGCTTCCAGAAGTCCAACCGGAAGACGCCGGGCTGCGGTCCGAAATCCTTGCGTTCATTGATCCGGCGGTCGAAAAAGCGATCGAGAATAAACAGATGCCCGGCTGCGTCGTCGCGATCGGGCGTCAAAACAAACTCGCTTTTCTCAAAGCTTACGGCAACAAACAAGTCGAGCCGAACGTCGTTCCGATGGACATCGACACCGTGTTTGATCTCGCGTCGGTCACGAAACCGGTCGCAACCGCGACGAGCATCATGGTCTTGGTCGATCAAGGAAAAATCGACATCGACGAAAAAGTCGCGCATTACATCCCCGAGTTCGCGGAAACCGTTAAGCACAACACCCCGGTGCGGCAACTGTTGCCGCACACGGCCGGTTTGATCCCGGACAATTCCCTCGACGAATACAACGACGGGGTGGAAAAAGCGATCGAGCGGTTCCTGAAAATCAAACCCGTCGCCGAGCCGGACGCGAAGTTTTCGTACTCCGACGTCGGTTTCCAGGTTCTCGGCGAACTCGTTCATCGGGTCGGCGGACAAGAATAGAACCGGTTTTCGCACCAATTCGTGTTCTGGCCGCTCGGAATGGACGAAACGACCTTTCTGCCGAATGACACTCTGAAACAACGGGCTGCTCCCGCACAGCCGCGCGGCGGCGGATGGATGCAGGGGGAAGTTCACGATCCGCGCGCGTACAAAATGGGCGGAATCGCCGGACATGCCGGGCTGTTCTCGACCGCCCGCGACTTGGCTGTTTACGCCGATATGATGCTCGGATTCGGAAAGTCGGAATTCGCGAATCAACGAGTTCTCCAAGAGAAAACCGTCCTGAAAATGATCGCCGGCGAACCGGTTCCAAAGTTGAATCCGGTCGGAATTCGCGGACTCGGTTGGGATAAGCGAACCGGATTTTCGAGCAATCGCGGCTGGAGCATGTCGCCGCAAGCGTTCGGACACGGCGGGTTTACCGGGACCGGACTCTGGATTGATCCGGGACACGATCTATTCGTGATCTTCTTGAGCAACCGCGTTCATCCGGACGGAAGCGGATCGGTCAATCCGTTGATCGGCAAAATCGGGACCATCGCCGTCGACGCAATCGACCGTTCTACGGAGCCGCCGAAAAATAAAACGGCCAAGGTTCTCGAATCGAAAACCGAAAAACGTTCGGACCGCGTTCTCACCGGAATCGACGTTCTTCGGCGGGACGATTTCGCGATTTTGAAAGGAAAAAAGGTCGGCTTGATCTCGAACCACACCGGTCTTGACGCCGAAGGAAATTCAACGGCGATGCTGCTGAAAAACGCCGACGGGGTTGAACTCGTTTGCCTGTTCAGTCCGGAGCACGGCTTTTCGGGCACAGCCGACGTGGATGGTCTCAAGGATCAAAAGGATCCCGCGACCGGGCTGACCGTTTACAGTCTTTACGGCGAGACCCGCCGCCCGACGCCGAAAATGCTTGAAGGAATCGACGTGCTCGTGTTTGACATCATGGACATCGGCGCCCGGTTTTACACCTATACGACGACGATGGGGATGGCGATGCAGGCCGCCGCGGAGAATCACGTCGCGTTTGTCGTGCTGGACCGTCCGAACCCGATCGGCGGCGTTCAGGTCGAAGGGGGACGGCTCGATCCGGGAA
>JAVBTU010000261.1:0-2640 GCA_031556015.1 Thermoguttaceae bacterium | reverse complement strand
GAGCTTGCGACATGGTGTCCGAGATGATCCAGATGTACGGCTCGCGTTGCTCGAGCGCTTCACGAAGCGGGTAGGCGAAAGTTCCGATCGTCGACTTCGCGGCCCCCCTTGGCGCAAGGATGTTCAATTTGGTGCCACGCTCCGTCGTGAGTCGATCCAGACGACCACCGAGTCGGCGGTGCATTCGGGAAGGAACTTTCGTGAAGTAATCAGCCAGGTAAAAAGCGGTCCACTCGAGCAGTCCCCTTATTGCGAAAATCTTGTCATCACGTCGGAGCCGTCGATGTTGCTTCATACATTGGACGAGAAACTTTTGCAGGTATTCGCCCTTCGGTCCGAAATTCATATTGTCGCTAATTGGTATCATTCTTCCGCCTCTTCGACCACATCGATCATCAATTCTTCCGACAGGTTCATCGTGTGGACGAGTCGATTGACTTTTCGGATGATACTCCGACGTTCGTGGGCGTCATGGATCTCCGGGATCACGATTTCGACGAGATCCGACACCAAACGTAAGACCTGTTCTTCCGACAATGTTTTGGCTCCACGTGCGGCGTAGCGGTTCGGGCAACGTCTTTCCAAAGCCCAGGCAGCCGCCCGCCAATATTGCTCTTTATTCGAAGCCGCCCGGATTTTTTGGAGGAAAAAGACTTCGGACTCTTCCTCCGCATGTTGAACGTCTTCCGCGAAAACGGGATCGCGACGAATTTCGTTCCGAATCGTCGTCGAAGAGCATCCCACATATTTGGCCGCGCTTTCTCGTGACGCCCCGATCATGAGTACACCGATGATTTTCCGTTTCTTCGCCTCATCAAGCCCCTTCTTCTTCACCGCTTTTTTGATTCCTTTGACCGGCATGTTCCGCCCCCTCCTTTCCGTTTCCGAGATATTCAAACGAAACCACGCAACGCCCGCTTGAACTTTTATATCCTTGGATCGCCTGTTTCCGACTTGCTCCGGTTTTCATCAGATTTGTCGTTTTCCATCGATTGGAATTCGTGCAATGCCGAATGATCGACGGATGTGACGCCGTGATGCTTAATCGTAAATTCTCGTTCCGGTGAATCTCGCCGATCGCCTCCAGGAACGCCGCGCCGATCCCGATTCCCTGGTAGTCCGGTAGTGTCACGATCCTGCTGATCCGTCTTCGGCCGACGTGTCCCATCAAGGAAATCACGGCACAAAACGCGACCGGTTCCTTTCCCCAAACCGCGACATAACACTTCACACCCTGCGATAGCGATCCACTCAAATAATGATGTCTCGCAAACAAAGGCCATGCATCGCGTCCGCAACGAAAGACTTGCAAGTGAATCTCCGGTCGCCGAAGGGACCTCCTTGATACGGTCCCGTCGGCCATATCGAGAACCCAGTCGGGCTCCAACCATTCCATGATGTCATAGTGACACGTCACGGCGACGAATCGCCCGGGAATCTTGTACGACTTGACCCCTTTGCCGATTGCGGCCGAAGCAATTTTGGCGACATTACGATCCACGACGCTCGTGAACTCGTCGAAGACCGTGATCTGATCGTTCCACGCCAATGCCCGGGCCAGGTCACAACGGAACTTTTCGCCGTTACTCAAAACCGTATACGGCTTGATCCAACCGGGCGGCGAGCTGAACCCGACCGCGGTGAGACGGCTTGTGATCAGCTTGATCGGCAAGTCACCGAACCCGTCGACGATTGCGGCATCACCGGGCCAATTTCCCGGTTCATACAAATTGTTTCCGAACAGTTTTCTCGCAACTGTGCTTTTACCGCTCCCGGAGGGTCCCACGATCAAACCGATTCGCCAGTCTTCCTCCAGCGGCGGCAATTCAATTTTGAATGTTTCTTTCGATTTCTCCGCAACCGGGACGTCGAACATCCCGGCGATATGCGCGACGCGAAACGACGAAAACACGGGGCATTCGATGGAAAACTCTAAAATCGACACTTGATATGAATTTATTATTATGGACTCTATTTCTTTTTGAATACGAACGTGAACTTTAGAGATTCAGTATTTTGACGCTGACACCACGTTCGGTCAATTCTTCATAGAGTTCTCTTTGTTGCCGTTCGCCTTCACAATCGACGAGGATTTGATAGAGCGTCGGGACGGTGATCTTACGATCCCCCGGAAGCATCGAAGCCGTTTGTCGCGAGAGTTCGTCGAGATATTTTTTCAACGACTCGTCCGAAGTTTCTATCGATTCGATCAGTTCGTCAAGCAATTCCTTGTCGGAGGACGCCATCGCGGAAATCGGATCGAAAAGCGTCAGGAGCTTTTCCGTTTCCCGATCGTCCAGATCGAGAACCAAAACCGGAACGTCTTGATCCGGCGTCGTTTCCGCCCGAAGATGCCCGTCGATCAATTGCAGCGTTCCGTCCTGCAATTCCCGGGCCAAAAGAGCATCCGCATACCCAATCTCGGACAAGACACCACGAAGAACTTTTCGTTGTTCTTCCGGATGTGTACGCCAGTTTTTCGGGTGTGGCGTCAACAGTTTCGCCGGCACGCGTCTGAAGTCGATGATGCGGTCTTTTCTGCGGGCACCGTAATTGTAGGATACGATGGGGATCATGCTGCTCTCCAAACCGAAAACCGGCAGGAACACAAAGCTCTGGAGGTTGTAATAGACGCCTAAT
>JAVBTU010000179.1:0-2724 GCA_031556015.1 Thermoguttaceae bacterium | reverse complement strand
GTTCGTCCATCTTCCGCCGTTCCTTCGCCGCCTGCTCCAAGACGTCTTCCCAGTCGAGCCCGGATTTGGCACATTCAATCGCGAGATTCGACGTCAGCGATTCGAGCCGTTTCGCCGTCGCGTTCGCCTCTTTCATCGGGTCGACGTGTTCCTGTCCGTCCCACTACCAGCCGATCGAAGGTGTAGCAGGATTTCGAGAAAACGTCTTTCGTCCGAAAAGTCCGATCCGTGACGCCTCGCGATACCACATGCTGAAGATGGGATACAAAACGACCTGTTCGCAAACCGTCTGCTCGACCTTGATGCTTTTGAAAAACGTCTGGTGATCCAAACGACCGGAAGCATAGTTGTGTTTTGAAGAATCTCCCAGTAGAATGTTGATCGGAACCTGCAAACAACGCCCGATTTCACCGAGAATTTCCCGTTTGAACTCGGAATACGTGGTGTTCGGATGCTCTGCCTTGATCTGCCCGAGTTTCCAGCCGTCCGCGAGCACTGTCGCCATACGTTTTTCGAGTTCGACGACATCCATCGCTTCCAGCGGCTGCGCTTCGCCGTTGGCGGGGGAGTCGGTGTAAAGGACCGCCGCGAAATCCGCCGCCGTTTCCGCTGCGGCCAGAACCGCGAGAGTGTAACGCCGCAATTGAGCGAACAGCGGCAACGCGGGCATGATTTCGGGAACGCCTCGCGACTGACCGGGCCGGTCGATGCGATACCAGTGCAGCATATATTCGGCGGGGATCGTCTCGAACTTGCCGTACCAGAGCGACGAATCACCGGGGTGCTCACTCGAAACGTGATACCTGACCGGATTACCGAACTTGTCGTATTCGATTCCTTCGATTTCGTCGGTGATGGACGGATAGGGTGTCGTGATGCGGTCCGCTTCGATGGGACGCAAATCGATTTCGACCGGATAATGCAAACGCGGGTTTTTCAGAATCGCGGCAAACGCTTCTCCGTCGGTGATTTTCGCCATGCGGAGCGTTTGCAGCTTTTCGCAAAGGCGAACCGATTCGCTCCACGCGGCAAACTCGGTTTCGACGAGGCTGTTGAATTTGTCATCGTCGGACAGGAGTTGCAATCTCGGACCGGTCCCAACGCACGTCGCGGCCAGTGTGAGAACCATCCCGCGAGCGTAAGAATTACTCGCGACCTCGTACCGAGCCCGGTTTCGCAGGGTTCGGCGAACTTCCGGGGTATTGGCGGCGTCGGCGGAAAGGCTGTCGGCCAACGCCCAATGTTTCGAGTTTTCCAGCGTCGTTTGAGCGGCATCGTATTTCAGACGCACGGAAAACGGCGGATGCTTGTTTTGAAGCCGCAAAACGGGTTTTTCAGCCTTTTGCAGCTTCGTTTTTTTCTTCTTTTTACTCATTCGTTGCGTAAAACTAATAGTTCGGTATTGAAACAGGCCAAAAACCGGGATAAAATACGGTGATGTCTCGAAAAACAGAGTGCGGAATCGGTCCGCTTCAATCAAGAAAACAAAATCATGATCCAGACATAACCCGGCCAAGTGCCGATGAAAATTTGAAACCGCAAGTATTTGGTTCCCTTAATTCTTCCAGCACCACCCGGTCCGCCGGTTGGAAGATAATCTTTGTCATCAGAAACATGCGTTTTCTCCGGTAAGGGGAGCGTCATGCTGATGGCTTGCGAAGCATCGTGCGGCAGTTCAACCGAGAGGTGGGACTGTTCGTATTGCTTGTGCGCAAGCACTTGTTGCCCTCTGTGGTGGAGGGGATGCTCGCTTGGGAACCACGTGGCGTTCCCTCTTCTTTTCGAAGGTGGTAACGCTTTCCACGTTTACCACACATTCTTACCGGAGCAAAAATGGCTTCAGAAACAGAACAAATTACCGAACTTCCACTTGACCCGACACCGAAACCGGAAAAGATTAAGCTATCGCTCCATGACCGGATTAGCCTCTCCATTTACTTGGCTATTTTGTGCGCTGTATTGTTTTGTGCGGCTATTCCGGTGTATCGATCTTTCTTTCCACTCACCCCTGAACAGCATTGGGGGACGGAGACGGAAGCGATTCAATACGCGGAACAGCAAATTCGTGAGAGCCTCGGTTGGCCCAAGGATCGTGAAATCGTGTGGGTGGAGCCGCCGGAAGCGACAATAAAAATCATCGAACCACCGCTCGACACTGATAAACGATTGTGGAACGTGATCGGAAACGTCGTTGTCGATGAAAATACGACGAAGAAATATCATGTTTCCTGCTGCAAGGTATGGGGCTGGCACATGTTTCAACGAACTGTTGACGGTCGTATGGAATTTATCGATTGCAATATCCTCAAGCCGATCGAATTCTATTACGACGAAATGGGCAACACCCAAGTTCGGTGACACCTTACGTCGTCCCGCCGGGCCGGATTTTGTGAAAGGAGAGCGGGAATTTGCCGCCTTGATTTGCTTTTTTCGACTGCAGAAACTTTTCGGCGGCGATTTGATCGCGTAAAGAATGCTGTTCCACCGATCCGGCGTCACCTTCCACTCGCTTCGGTCCGGCCGCGTTTTCGGCGATCAGTCGTTGCAAATCAGACGGTTTTTCAGGCGGATCATCGGTCCCCGGTTTCGGATTGCCGTTATAATCGATTTCACCGTCCTCATTGATCCTCGCAACGTTGGTATCGCGTTTGAAAAATTCGTTTTCCATGGAGAAAGTGGGGAGTGGAGAGTGGGTAGTGGAAAGAAGGAAAGAGTCGGACGTGG
>JAVBTU010000085.1:0-5163 GCA_031556015.1 Thermoguttaceae bacterium | reverse complement strand
CGCAAATATACAGTATTCAAGCTATGATAAAATTGAAATACTATAAGTTTATTTTATGCAAGTCTCCAATTTGCCACGTAATCGATCTTGCCGAAAAAATCATAGCAAACGGCAAGTTTTGGCAACTAAGGAGGGCATGTTCTTTTTCTCAAAACGTCATAAAGTTTATGGATCAATACAACGCTGCAAAGCCTCTTGAGGTGCCGCACTTCTTCAGTCAGATGTTGTTTTACTCACCTAGTTTCAACCCAAACTACACTGTTGGGTTAATTGATGGAGAACGAACCTGGAACCACTGGTTGGGAAACCAAGACCCAAACCTAGAGACTCTTTCGTTGCGATTTAGCCTTGATATGAAAAGAGAAGCACCACTTCGTGAATTCGAATATATGCGTGGTCCGGAAACCGTAAGATTCATTCGCGTCATGCGAAACGATCCACGCTGGGAATTTTATCAAAAAGGAGAACAGCAACCTTTTGAGATGGGGAAAAGCTACGAAAAGGTGAAAGGAAAAAAAGTCCAAGACTATTTCACATTTGAAGATTTGCTGCGATTCGCAACCAATTGGGGGTGCCCTTTTGGCGACGACAATTTTTGGAATTCTGATGGCAAGTTATATAGTTTTGGAGAGCTACCGGGTGATGATAACATTGCCAATTGGAAAGTCTATCCACACGGGTAGAGTTGTTCAAGGCATTTCATCTGCCCCAAAACCGCAGGTTTCGGACCCGATTTCCGATGCAAATCACGAAGCGGACAAGCTTGACACCAACGAGCCGATTGAAAAATCGACACGCAAAGAATAGAAATCAATGAAATAGTGCCGTCCGCACGTACCGCAAGCGTCCCGATACGTTTCACTGCAAACGTCTCCGGTTTCCCGTCGAAATAAGACGCGAACGATTTTGTTATTTGTTGTTTTTTTCCGTTTTTTTTCCCGATACCGCAGGGGACGGCCCTTCACCGACGGAGGGCGAAATCGCGGGAGGTTGTCCGAAATATTTTTGAATTTCGGTTTGTGAAACGATCTTCGCGGTTCGCTTGCCAACGTGGAATTCCGTGTCGGCGTGAACGCCGCCGATCAGGCGACTCTTGACGTTGTCGGCCGATTGGAGCCGCAGGATTTCCGCGAGATCCTTTTTGATCTTTTCGTCCTGAATCTCGACCGAAACTTCGATCCGACTGTCGAGATTCCGTTCCATCCAGTCGGCCGAACCGATGAAATACCGGGGCGTCCCACCGGAACAGAACGCGAAGATTCTCGCATGTTCCAGGAACCGGTCGACGATCCGCACCATTCGCAGATTTTCGTGCTGCTGCATGATTCGCGGCGAAAGGATGCAGATGCCGCGGAGAATCAGCTCGACGATGACGCCCGTGGACGCCGCTTCGAGAAGCTTCGCGGCCAGAACCGGATCGGTCAGGTTGTTGATTTTCACGGTCACCCACGCGGGCAATCCGTTTTTCGCGTTCTCGATTTCCGCGTCGATCCGCTCCAAAAAGAAATCCCGGGTCCGATACGGCGAAACGATCAGGGCGTCGAAATTCGGATGGAACATTCGCTCGTCGGCCAAGAGATGGAATACCCGGTTGACGTCCTTCGTGATTTTCGTATCGGCGGTCAACAGGTGAATGTCCGAATAGATTTTCGTCGTGCTTTCGTTCAGATTTCCGGTCCCGATCGCGGCGTAGTAGGCGTTGTTTCCGTTTTCCTTGCGGCGGATCAGGATCAGCTTGGCGTGAACCTTGTATCCGCGGATGCTCGGGATGACCATGACACCTTCCTCCTGCATCCGGTCGACCCAGCGGATGTTGGCTTCTTCGTCGAATCGGGCTTCGAGTTCGACGTAGACGATCACTTCCTTGCCGTTGCGGGCGGCGTTGATCAAGGCTTCGACGACGTTCGATTCCGGAGCCAGGCGATAAATCGTCGCCTTGATCGCCCGGACCGCCGGATCAATCGACGCTTCCCGAAGCAGATCGATCACGGTCTGGAACGAATGGTACGGATAGCATAGCATCACGTCGCGCTTGCGGATTGAATCGAGAATCGGGACGCCCGGCGTCAGCTCCCCGACCGGATGCGGGTGGTGTTCCGGGTAGACCAGCTTTTTCCCGCCGATCTGTTTCGGAAATTTAATGAAGTCCTTGAAATTGTGGTATTTTCCCCCTTTGATGAGCGTGTCCCGCTTTTTCAAACCGAAAATCGTGCACACTTTTTTGAGCAGACTCGCCGGGATTTTTTCGTCGTAAAGAAACCGGACCGTTTTACCGTACTTTCGATTTTTCAGGCTCTCGCTCACGATTTCCAGGTAGGACCGGGAGACGTCGTTGTCGAGGCTCAGCTCGGAATCCCGGGTGAATTTGATCGTAAAGGCGCCGAACTTGTGATATCCGAACACGCCGAAGACGTTCGACAGACAAAAGCGGACGACATCGTCCAAGAGAATGACGAACGTTTTTCCGTCCGGCGTTTTGGGGAGTACGACGAACCGTGACACCTTCCCGACGGGGAGTTCGATCAGCGCGTGCCCGTCGGCGATGTTCGGATCGTCGCTTTTCAGTTCCGCGACGAGATACACCGACTGATCGTGCAGGTTCGTCTGGTTGCGCAACCGGTCGAGCATGATCGGGAACAAGTGCGGTCGGATATGCTCCTGGAAATATTCCCTAACGAATTTCCCTTGCGTTTCGTCCAGGGCGGTTTCGTCGACGATCAGGATGTTTTCCCGAGCCAGCTCCGCGCGAAGTTCCTCGTAGATCGCGTCAAAATCCTTATTCAGTTTTTTGACTTTCCGGTTGACCTTGAGGACGATTTTTTTCGTGTTGCGAAGCTCGTCCTTCTCTCCCAAGGTCCGGCTCAACGAGACCATACGGCTCAGCGTCGCGACCCGGACCCGATAGAATTCGTCGAGGTTGTTCGAGAAAATCCCGAGGAAAATCAGCCGTTCGATCAGCGGAACGGTCGGGTCGGTCGCCTCGGCCAAGACCCGCTCGTTGAAATTCAACCAACTGATCTCCCGATTGACGAAATTCGATTGCGGTTTGAGCATGGGGATTTTCCGTGAGCGGCTTGGCTCGGAAAAAATCAAGATTCCCGGATGTTCGTCTGTTGATGTGCCACGAAATCGGGAGCGTTGCCGAGTTGGGCCAAGACCTGAAGAAGACCGTTGAGATGGGCGAAGCGGGGACCGAAGCGATCGACGAATTCCCCCAGGGCGTATTCGCTGTCCAAGAAATTTTCATAGCCGTCTTCGACTTCGGTCGTAATCGTGGAAAGCATGTCCGTTTGAACTTTTCCGAGCTTATCGGCCGCGAGTCGGCAAAAATAAGAAAGATCCGGGTTTGCCTGTTTCCACGTCGCCAATTCGTGCATCCGCTGACGGTGCATCTGTGAAATCTGACCGACCAGCTCTTCCAAGAGTTCGTTCTGCCGATCCTGAGCGACGAGCATCGACCTCATGCAGGTCGAAATCTCGGACAAAGCCGATTGGCGATTCGGGGAACACGAATTCGCCGATTCCGAGGAGACGTCGAGTTGTGTGATGAAATGAGGATGCGATTGTTGATTGACGGTCATGTTGGCTAAAGGATCCATATTGAGGTGATAAACCATCCGACGTGGGGTGGTTCCAGAACTTCCATCTTCCTGCTGTCGTACAATCTGCTTGTACCACCGACGCCTTAGTATAAAACGATTTACGCCGAAAAGTCGAGTACCTTTGTCGAAAAGTCGCGAACTTCTTGAGTTTTTTTTGAAAAATTCCGAATAAATCGAGGTTCAAGAACGAAAATAAGAGGAATAGGCAAAATATAGCGAATGTTGCTGTTTTGTGAAAATTTAACCCGCCGGCGTCCAGGACGCTCGGCTAAACGTGGGGTAATTGTTATGCTGACGCCGTTTTCGCGTTGTTTTTCCTCTTTAAATCAAACCTTAAAGAACGGTATGCTCAGCGGATACTTCCACAATCGACCGTCGTTGGCGCGGACGGCGGCGATGATAGGGAATATGTAATACAAAACCGTCAATATCGGCAAAATATGCACAACCGGGCGGTAATAGATCATCAACAGCAACGTGACGATGAAATACAGCGAACAACTGAGCATCCAGTTGATCGCCGTTCTTCCATGCCGGTCCACCGTGGAATTGCGGTCTTTATTCGAAAACCAAAGGATCAGGATCAAGATGAATCCCAAGCCCGGCGCCAGTAGCGACAGATGCATGATCGTACAATAAGTGGACACGTACATATCCGCGCAAAAGCATCCGAAAGGCAACGGAATCATCCCCGGCGGGTCGTCGTCTTCGTATTTCATGGCTCATTTGCTCCTTGAGACGTCAAGCTCGAATTCCGGTTTCAACCCCAAATAATGGTTGATGTCGTTTCGGAGCTTCCGAATTTGCGACACATATCCTTCCGCCAGAAGGCAGTATTTTTGTTCATTGACGCGCAAAACCCATTCCCGAAGCTCGGAAAGCGATTGCTCCAATTGTGATGTCAATTCTTGCGTCTTTTTCAGTTCCTGAGGAGAATGAATCATAGTGTCAAAAATTAACAATACGCATCGTAAACGCGGGGCAAGCCCACGCCGCTAACGACTCCTACTTCTTCATATGGCAATTCTTATACTTCTTCCCGCTGCCGCACGGGCACGGGTCGTTGCGGCCGACTTTCGGGCCCTGGTTGCGGATCGGCTCCGGTTTGCGGTCGCCGGGATGTTGCGAGCCTTCGATCGCGGCTTCCTGTTGTTCCGAGATCGAATTGAGCGTCGAGTTTGCCGCGACCTCTTCATGCACCGCTTCCGACTCCGTCCAGGTCGAGCTGACGAAATTCGGGTCGAGCTGTTCCATCCGGAAAATCAAATCGGTCACCTGCTGGAAAATCGAGTCCCACATCGTCTCGAAGATGCTCATCCCTTCCCGTTTGAAGACGACCTTCGGGTCTTCCTGGGCGTAGGACCGCAAGCCGACGCTCGACCTTAAATGGTCCATCGCCAACAGGTGATCCTTCCACGCCGCATCGAGAATCTGCAACACCAGCGACCGTTCCATCCGGCGCATTTCCGGATTGAACTTGTCTTCGATCTGTGACGCCAGACGGTCTTCCAAATCGCGCACGTCCCATTGTCCGAGCTTTTCCGGAGTCAACTCGACGCCG
>JAVBTU010000424.1:0-5212 GCA_031556015.1 Thermoguttaceae bacterium | reverse complement strand
TCTTTTTTCCAGGCTGGCTTTTGCGGTGAGTCGGACGTCGAGACTGGTGTCTTTGTGGGTCGCCTGGAGCAGCGAGAGGCGGCTGATGTCCCGTTTTCCGACGGCCAGCAGTGCGGCGGCTTTCACGCGAAGCAAGGCGGCTTCGTCCCGGAGCAGTACGGCGCAAAGCGGCTCCTCGACCAGTCCGACGAGATTGCCGATCTCGATACTTTTCAAAGCACGTACTTTCATCACGGGGTTCCCGGCCTGGATTTCCTGCGAGAGAATTTCCGGCAACGTCGGGTCGATTTTTCGGATAATATTCAACGTTTGAAGTCGCTGCTCCTCGGAAAGTTGGTCGAAAGAGTTGAGGAATCGTCGCGTCTGGAATTCGGGAAGCATCATTTTCACCGCTTCCCGGACGACTTTGTGCGGGCTGTCGATTTTGCGAAGCAGCAACCTCATTCCCAGCCCTGAGTTGAGTTTACGGATTTGCCGCAGGGCAGCCGCCTGGACGTAGGGATCCTCGTCGTCCGCCGCTTCGGTCATAATCGTTTCCGATTCCTCGAGCGGGAAGTTCGCGATTTCCACCAGGGCGGCGCAGCGTCCGGCCGATTTGCCGAATTGATACACTTGCCGACCGACCGAATAAATTTCTTCTTTGGGAAGCTCGGAAAAATGAATCAGCTCCAAGAGACTCTGTTGCGCTTTTTCGGACAGGTCGGGCAACAGCGTCCGCAACGACGCGATCCAGTCGAAGCGGTGAATCCGCTGGAGATTCGCTTGAAATTCCGGGGAAGGCGGTGAATCCATGTTCTCGAACAGATATTCCAAAAACGGCAAATCGGTTCGATTGGAAAGCGCGGCCAGGATCAAACCGGGCACTTTCGGCGCTTCGAGGCTGTCGAGAATGAATTTAAAGATGAAGTCGTCGGACTCCGTTTGCACGATCCCAGCCAACGCCGTGTAGACCGGATGCATCGGGTTGCGAAACAGATCTGCGGCGTTGAATTCCTTGTCCTGGATATATCGCCCGAGCAAAAGGAAAACCTTGATGCACGTCGGGTCGTCGGAACGCCGAAAACTCTTCAGGGCCCGTTGGAGATTCTGTTTCGTTTCGTGTAACACGTACCCCAAAAGCGCGTCGGACAGTTCGTTTTCTTCAACGTCCCGGACGAACTGCTTGGTCAAACGGACGAGCAATTCGGCGACGGGCACGTCGGTTTTGCTCCCCCCCTCGGTTCGGTCCGAGAGCATGAACAACAGGCTGGGGATCAAGTCGTAAACCTTAAACAGAAGCGTCGCCCGAACGGCGTTTTTCTGGAGAACGTGATTATTGCTTAAAAACGCGGTTCGAATCGGAGAAACGAGTTTACCGGGATGCGAAGCGAGAACGTCGCGCACGTTGTCGTCGAGTGAATCGAGATTTTGCAGATATTCCAAGACCGCCTTCGGACCGCGTGCGGACACGATTTCGGCGCACGCCGATTTGCGGACCCCGTCGTGCGACGAGTCCATCGCGAGTTTCAGGAGCTCGGTCGCCGCCCGATTGTTCGACTTCGCGAGTACCCGGATTGTCTGTTCGTATCCGCCCGACATAAACCTATTGGGACGCGAGCGACCTGCCCGCGGAATATCCCCATCTATTATACACAAGGCGGCAGGGCCGCCAGCCAAAACGAGGTGCGAGCCGCACTGGCACTGCCGCTCGGAAAAGTGTTCGCTTCCGATGGCGCTTACTTCGTGAAAAAATTCAAGATGTTCGAAACGCAAAAACAGTATGACTTTTTCATTATCGACCAAACCGTCCGGCACAACCAGTATTATTGGTATAAATCTCGCAAACTAACACAGTCGCGGGAATATTCCGTCCACGGTGCGGGCTTGGAGTTGCGTCAATCCACGTAATGCCCCATGAACCGACGGAAGGTTTCGCGACCGCCTCGTTCGCTCCGTGATTTTTTTCGAAAATTGCCCTTGATTCGATCTGTTTTTTTTCGTACAAGTCGCGTTGAAGACCCGTTATACTCCACACCGTCAAGAATCGGCCTTTTTTACACCGCTGTGAACCGTTCAAGACCCCGAACACGCGGAATACCGGTTAAAAGGGAAAAAACCATTTTATACAATTACGGGGAAAGATTGTGATTTTTTTTACAATGTTAGCGAGATCGGGAGTGAAACGACCATCTCGCGGTTCACTTATCGGAGCGGAAGCTCCAGCCGCCTACCGGGGCTCCCGGGTTAGGACGGGATGCAGTCTATTATTCGTTTCTCGTGAAAAAATCATGACCCGATCCACGGTAGTTTTCGGTTCCGTAGCGTTTTTCTCAGTCATTTTCCTCCTCTGCTGCGCTCCTGTCGCCTCCCAAGCGGCACAGAAATTTCCTTATACCGCCCAAATCACCGAGAGCGAAGCGGTCGTCTACTCTTCGCCGGGAGCCGACCGGTACGAAACGCAAAAACTCAAGGCGGGCGACAAGGTCCAAGTGTACCAATCCAACCCGGACGGTTGGTGTGCGATCCGCCCACCGGTCGGGAGTTTCTCGTGGATCAGCGGCCTATACGTTCAGGCGAGGTTGGACAACCTCGGCGTCGTGTCCGTCGACCAGCTTTCCTCCCGGATCGGCAGTCAATTCGGTGATACGTGCAAAACGGTCCAAGTCCAATTGAAAAAAGGGGAGCGCGTGATTCTACTTGAGCGGGTCGAAACGCCTTCGAACACGGCCAGTCCCGTTTGGTACAAAATCGTTCCGCCCGCCGGAGAATTCCGTTGGATTCGTTTCGATTCGATTTCCACCGCTTCACGAACTCCGAAACCGGCGAAAAACGACAATAGAATCGTCCAGGTTTCCCACGAGCAGCCGCTCGACGGCCCCGATCTCGGTCCGGAGGAGATGCCGTCGACCGATCCGAACGGGGACTTGAGCAGGGTATTGGACGGCGAGCTGCCGGAATCGGAATCCGCTTTTGCCGAGCTGGCCGGATCCGATCCGTTGGAAGCGCCGAATCTGAACGAAACCGATGTCGAACTCCAGAAAGCGGTCGTCGAACAGGCTTTGCGTCCGCGTTCGAATCCGCAGCCGGTTCGAAACGTACCGCAGCGCACCGCCAATCCGCAACCGAATTCGACACCGGGAACCGTTTCGCCGCAACTCCTTTTGAACATCCAGGACCAAATCGTACCCGGCCAGGGTTACGGCGTCGATTCCAGCGGCGCGGTCGTGGTTTCACCGGACTCGGGAACGATTTTCAATCCGGCGATTTACGATCCCGCCGCGTCCCGGAGCAGCAGGCAGGCGGAAACCATGCCGACCGATCCGTACCACCGCGCGATGACGCAACTGAATCGGGAACTCCACGCGACGCTCAACCGCCCGACGGAAGATTGGATGTTCGACGCGATGCTCCAAAAAGGGAAACTGCTCGTCGACCGCGCCCCGACCGAATACGATCGAACCATGGCGACGCAAATGGTGCAGGTGTTGGAGAAATCGCGAAATATCCGGAAGACGAACGCGTTTCGCAGGGAACAAGCGTCGAATTTCAGCGGCGGCAAACTGACGCAATCGGTTTTGCGCAACAACTCGAACCAGCCCGCCGCGCCGGCGACGCTTGCGGCGAATGGTTCGAATCCCGGCATGACGTCCAATTCCGTCGGTCCGGTGGTGTCGCCCGCCGGCTACAACGTCGCCCCGGCAATCGCGCCTGCCGCGGTCGGGGATTCGTCGTCGTTCAAGGCGAAAGGCCGCTTGGGACGCTTCAGCCAACGACCGGAAGGATATCCGCCGTACGCGTTGGTCAACGAGCAGGGACAGATCGTGACGTTCCTCACGCCGCAACCGGGCGTCGACCTGAATCCGTACATCAACAAACAGATCGGCGTCGACGGAACGTCCGGCGTTTACATCAAGGGAAACCAACGTGCCCCCCATGTCGGCGTTTCGACGGTCTTTCCGGTGGAGTCGATTTAACCGTACTCCCCCGCCAATGTCGAACTGCCTTGTGTCTCGGGGATTGAATCAAGGGGCGGTTGCGTGCCGTTTGGAAAAGCGGTAAAATGCGCTGCCGTTTTGTTCGGGAAGGTTTTTCAGGCGAAATTCTTTCCTACTCTCGTTCTTTTTCCCATCTTCTCTACGAAATTTTCATGCCTTTGGACGCGTATTCCCCTTGCCCCGGAGGTCGGGATAAAAAAATCCGATTCTGTTGCCCCGATAAACTCAAGGATCTCCAACAGATTCAAACGATGATGGAAAGCGGCCAAAACGCAGCCTGTCTCGCCTTGATCGAACAATTGCAGGCGGATAAGCCGGAATGCGCCTGTTTGGACGCCGCGAAGTTGTCGCTGCTCCGCGCTCAGGAGCAATGGCCCGAAGCGCTCGAACTGGCCGAGCGGTTCTACAAACGGGAGCCGGAAAACCCACTCGCCGCATCCGAATTGGCGATGTCCTACGCGTTCTGCGACCGTTGGAAGGATGCCGTTTCCACGATCATCGACGGTATCGAACGCTGGGAAGATTCGTCCATTCACAGCGCGCTGCTCACCGGAATGCTGGTCGTCGGCGAAAAAGCGCTCGCCGACGGAAACGTGATTCCCGCGCTCAGCATTGCCCGACAACTGCAACTGTTCCAGCGAACCGCTGAGCAAGGACACAATCTGTATGTTCGCGGCTTGCGGACCGAACTCCCCCTGGTCGCGAAAGATATGGTCTTCAATCGGGACTGCCCGGCCGACTTTCCCGAAGCGTCGCAGTTCCGTAAAGCCGCCAATTACGTCGTTTCCGCCCGCTGGAAAAAAGGGTTGGTTATTCTCGAAACGCTGATTCCGCACGCCGAAATCTGGCCGGACCTCTGGAAAAACATCGCCCTGCTGCGGCTGTGTCTTGGAGAAGTGGACGCCGCCGCCGAGGCGCTGTCCCGGTATTCCCGTTGCGAAAAATGCCCGCGGGAAGACGCCGCGGACGCCGAATTGCTGCGGCTTTGCATGGTCGTCGATCCGCTGGGCGACTGCATCGACCTGCAACACCTCGTGTGCAAGATCGGCGATGCGGAAAAGGCGCAGGAAGCACTCCTGTCCGACAAGCGGTTTCAGGCCGTCGATTTCAATCCAGGCGACTTTTCGCAGATCAACGCTCCGCCGCCGAGAATGATGTTTTCCGTCATGGATCGACCGTTCGCCCCGGTTGAAGAGAAAATCACGACGGAAAACATCTCGTCGCTGCTCGCCGACATG
>JAVBTU010000291.1:0-3614 GCA_031556015.1 Thermoguttaceae bacterium | reverse complement strand
CCGGACAATCGCCTTCATTTTTTCTCGACATAGACTTTTTCTCCTTGACGATAAAATTTTGCATAATCATAACGATAAACGAGTTCCTCCAGATTGATCGACCAGAGATCGTTCATGGCGGCGTTATCCAAAAGAGCGTACATTCCGTCGCGCCGCAGGACGATCATCATGAACGTCGTAATGCTCGTATGGCAGGACGATCCGGCGCAGACCAGACGGATTTCCAATTGGTGATCGGCGTCTGCGGCATGAAACTCGCCCCCGAACACGTCGCCGCCCGACCGAATTTCGGGCCGAGGCGGCCTGCTTGAGTTATTGAGATTGATTTGGCCGATGATGCCACCATTAACGTAAACGTCGAAAATCGCGCTGTCGCAAGTGTGGCCCGGCGTTCTTTGCTTGTCGTAAAAGAAGACGATCCAAACCTCATAGTCCGGTCGGCAGCCGCAACTGCCGAGTCTTCCGTGAATTCCGTGCATCATGGCGTTAGGACTCCTTTCTCGGCGGACAGGCGATATCCAGCAGCGACCAGCCGTCCCGATCCGCATAGTAGCGGCATGGGTGTCCCTCGGGGCATTTTTGCAAATCGTCCGGATACGGAACCACGACTTCGATTGTATCCCCCTCCTCGGTCCGAACCCGCACAGTGTCATCTCCGTCGTCGCAAGCCCGGGCCAGTTCGCCTCGCAGGATCGAAAAACCGCCGCCGAGCCGGATCAGCGACCAGCGGGTTCGATTCGGCGTGTCGCTCCAGAGCACCTCGACGCTCCCGCCGGAAACGAGATGGCTTGTGACCCCCTCTTCAACGTCGCACGTCGGTACGGCCCGGTTCGAGTCGCATTGAATCTTTACGACCGTGACGCCGACCACGCATGCCCGGACCAACATGCCCGGTGCGGCGTCTTGCTGGAGGACCGCGAATTTTCCACGATGTTCTTTTTTCGGAACGACGCCACGAAACGCGATCCGGTTACAGAAAACATCGAGGGTTTGCGTTTCACTCGGTCCGTCGAGTCCGACGACGTCGAATCGTTCCAGATATTTTCCCGTTGCGTTTTCGACGTGAACGAACAGCGAATCGAACGCCGGGCCGTGCGGGGAAAGGTTCAGGCGGCGATTGCGGTGAGCTTGGGCCGCGTCCAGCATCGCATTGTATGTTTGTGCTGGAATCACGATCCGTTCGCCGGAGCGGACGTGCTGAAATTCGTTGATTGCCATGAAAAGAGTGGGAAGTGGGGAGTGGAGAGTGGGGAGTTTTTTTACCAGCCGATGCCAAGCAGCCCGAAGTTCATACCGTAATAGACCTGTTCGACATACGCCTCGATAGGGACTTTCACCGTGACGCCGCCGCGTTTCATGTCGGCCCAGCGAACCCATAGGTAATCCCAACCATATTTGAACGGGATGAGCATGTTCCCGATTTGTATGTTCCATGCGTTCGGCGAAACGGCGAACTTGAAAGTCAATTCAATCGCCTTGTCTCCTCGTCGATAAGCGCCGCTCGCACCGAGAAAACGCACTTCGCCGACCTGAAAGCCGCGAAACGGCATGTTGTTGACGCAGCCGTAAGCTCGGGATAAAAACGCGACGTAATTCGATGTCAGAAACCACGGGTAAAAATACGCCGTTTCAGTAAACGTCGACACGGCGGTATCGATGTCGACGCCTTCGACCGAATCATCCGTCACTCCGATCAGACCGCCGTAGTTGCGGGGATACATGCCGCCTGCCGCCCAGCCGCCTCGGGTTCGCAAAGAATGAGTACGCTTGGTTTGCGTTCCGGACACCTCGAAAGACAGCGAATTCCTGGTATCCTGCGGCTCCTGCTCTTGCAGATATTTGACGCGCCCCGTAAAGAGTCTGTTGGCACCACCGCTGTCCTCCTCGACGTCAATCGAATCGACGTTGCGGTCCCAACCGAAATTGTTGGACAGGGCTCGCCAAGCGTCCTGCACGGAGTTGTAACCCCGCATTTCGTAGATTTTCTCGCAGGAATGCGAATTGCGTGTGGAGCCGTAACGATCGCCATACGCACTGACGATCCCGGACATTTTGTCGCGGGAACCGTGCGTGTCGGGATTCGTATAGACGACGTGGCCGGAAAAGAAACCGTCGCCGTCCTGTTCTTCGTCGAGACTGATGTCGCCGATATGAAGGCGACCGGATACTTCTTTCGTCGAGCGGATGTAGTTTTCAAGGCGGTTGAGCGCGGCGTGGGCGGTGTCGGCTTTGACCCGGAAAAACCGTTCATGGGTCGCGGATTTACGGCCCTCGACGAGCTTTTCGCCGTAAAGTTCTTCAAGATCGTCGGCGATTTTCTTTTTGGTTTTCCAACCGTCCGGTTTTTTGATGACGATAGTGCCGTAATAGAGATTGTTCGCGGACTTCTCTTCATCGAGTGAAACTTCACCGAGTTCCATTCCCTCCGGAATTTTCAAGCCCTTGGCGTATTCCTCGAACTTTGCTTTCGCGACGTCGGGGCCGGTTTCCTTGTCGTTTTTGCCACTGGCGGCGTCCCGGACATAGTATTTTCTCGTTACGGTTTCATTCGACTTCTCTTTGGCAGTCGCGAAACCGAGAATTTCTTCAATTTTAATCATGACGATAATGTTTGATCAATTCGTTCCTCGACGACATATCCTGAAAAATACCAATCTGTATTTTTTTCCTCTTGCCTTTCGGGATGTTCCTGCGAAAAATATCAAATCGTTTGACATCGAATGCCGCTTCACCGATCTTATCGGGAAACGCCAATTCCACTTTTCTTATGGAACAATGGGCCTATTGCTTTCCTACGAACGGCATCCCACCCTCACCGACGAAATGGGGGATAGGGAAGAAACGGAATCACTCTCGGACCGCTTTCAAGAATTGATCGGCGAGGACTGGTGCAATTGGGATTTGGGTAACGCGAAGGGAGTTCTTCTCTCGCTTTTGACGACGGCTTATCGAAGCCGGTACGGAGACGAGTATTTTCTCTAAAGAGTTACGTTTCACGAAAAATCTGCCGAAATGGCAGATTACCAAAACGCAATATTAAACTGAATAGTGTGTATCCCGTTGAAAGACAATGAGTTGCAACTCATTTAATCGATTTGGCATGGAAGTTGCAGTAGTGTTCTTTCAAGGAATTTCGAAGACGTGGGACCATGATCCAAGACGGACGTGGTCCGTTGAAATGGAAAAGATCATTGCAGAAAAAGGAGATTTATCATGTATGCACAACTGGGTTATCCCGTCTCCCCCGAATTGATTCGGCGTTTCAACCAATGGTTTTCGCCGCTTTGGGAGGGAGATTTCGAAAATCCGTTCGGTTCGTTCAGCTCCGGCGAATCGGCGACGAATGTCCGTGAGGACGAAAACGCTTATTACGTCGAGATGGAAGTGCCGGGCGTCAAAACGGAAAACATCGATCTGTCGCTGCTCGGAGGCGAATTGAACATCAAGATCGACCGGCCCGAGCCGAAAGACAATGAAAATTGCACCTACCTTCGACGCGAACGAAAATTCGGCACGACGGTACGTAAGATCACGCTGCCGCTCGATTCGCCGCCGAAAGAGATCGAGGCTTCCGTGGAACTCGGCGTTTTGACCGTCACGTTGAAAAAGCCGGA